>JAICQW010000302.1 GCA_025937665.1 Nitrososphaeraceae archaeon
ATGGTTTATGCTCCCTAATTTAAAACCAGTAATGCCGCCGCCCAGGTGGAAAATGGCAATTGTCGTTTTTGTTGCAGCGTATACAACAAGCATGTTGTCCCGATCACTTCTTGGTTTCCTATTGAGTGATTGGCCATTAATAACCTCGACTCTTATTTATAGTACAATTCTGGTCATCTCGCTAACTTACCTTTTGCTGCCTATATTAAGCCGGATTTTTAAGCGATGGCTATATCCGGGAGAGTAACCAAACATGAAGGTTTTGTTTCAGAAGTTGAAATAGAATGAATGGGGGCAGATACCAAAATCAAAACAAAAACCTTAACATGTATATGGATTGAGTACCGCCGAAAAGTGAGTAACTCATTTTTGTGGGTGTTCAAGATTTTAAGATAATGGTAGAAATTGATGGCTCAGAGCATTCCCTGAGCTTCGATAGCAGGATTCATCAGGAGATGGAGATTTCGCCTGCTCCTCTTACTGTCCTTATTAGCAATGTAGTCTAATACAAGATATGAGCACTGAGAGGAACAAGAACCCCCTAAAAAGGGACCAGGCCTTAAATGATGCAACGAGCGGACAGCTGGGCGAACAACCAAGACCTAAACCGTTAGGAAGAGAAGAACCCTCGGAATCAAAGACAGATGATAATATCAGAGACTCACATATTAGAACTGCGCGCAAAATGTCTCGAGATATGTGAGCCCCTTTCCACTTTTTGTAGAGATTGGCGAAAGCAATTTTATTTACTAATCAGTATTTTTCATTATGTGATTGCATTCATATGCAACCCTAGCTTAGATCGCTATAATTTAAGTAGCGCGTAGTATAAAATGGATTTAGCATTTGCTTACGACAAATATCAGTTGATAGTGTCCATTCTTAGTTCACTAGTAAAGAGAGTCCTTTAAAAGAAAGTAAGATTGTTTTGGCCAATTACTGTCAATCAGATCTTTTGTTGATCATCTCTTCTAAACAGTATTCAAATGTTCATCACCGATGTCTATGTAAAGACATTATGGTTTTGCACAACTGGTACCAATTGCCACAATAGCGATTCAAGTCAGCTCAATAATCTTAGAGCAGTATTCCTCTGTTCTAAGATATTTTAGCTTTAATCAAAATGCAAAAATAAATGGTGGTGGTTAGGTGAACTAAGACAGGAAAGGGACAAAGATCATGATATTGCGTAACGATGCTTTTTCTGATATTATTATCTTTATGTCATCCTTTTAGACTTCTCTTCTTTTATTGACTTACAGGATTCTTTCTTCTTTTCATCTTTTGAACTCCTTGATTTTGTTTTCGGTTCTTGGTTGAACGTATTTGCATTTGTAATTGTGTAACGACAGCATAAAGCTGCTTTATCGCGTTTGATTGATTATTTATTCTATTGACTTACTTTTGTAATGGCAAAACTATTTTCTCTATCCTAACCAGATGAGCTGCCTGTCTTTCAGCTGCTTTGATATTTTCACCATACTCTTACTGGAATCTGGATTAATCTTCACAGTAGGATGTTCAGCTTTTGCTATCCGTTGCTTTTTCTTTCTGGCTTCAGTAATTGGTACCTCTTGTTGTCTTGCAATTAGGCTTCCTTCTCCTCCTCTACCTATTTCTTCTGCATTTGTTTGGGTTGACTGTTGCAATTCCTCTTTCTTTTCATCTTCTTCAGCGGATAGTTCAGCTGCTCTTTCCACAGCTTCTTCAGGCTCGGCACCTAACCTCCACTTTGTTTCTTCACTTTCCGACATCGATATTAATAGGATTATTCAAGTTAA
>JAICQW010000054.1 GCA_025937665.1 Nitrososphaeraceae archaeon
ACCATTTAATTTGACCTTTTAGGTTTAGTTCTCGTCATTAAATGCGCATTCTTTTGCTACATGCAGATTTTATTGAATATCAACCTATTTCCAAAGAAATACAGACGGCAGAGGATGTTCCTTCAAAGTCTAGTAAGAAAATAGACGAAGTGATTGTGGCACTTGTTGCAGTCGAAAAAGATGATGACGAATCCCTAGTTGATGAAGTTGGAAGTGAATTAAAGACATATGGTCAGATGATAAAATGTGATAACCTGTTAATCTACCCGTATGCACACCTAAGCTCGGACCTGGCTGAGCCCAGCATAGCACAATCTCTACTAAATTCCATTGAAGTAAAGTCAAGAAACCTGTTTAAGACTGTGAATAGGGCTCCGTTTGGTTGGACAAAATCATTTAACATAAAAATAAAAGGGCATCCATTAGCAGAACAATCCAAAACAATTCAGAAAAAATCTGATGATGCTAGTAAATCAAAATCAGAATCGACTGGTGAATCAATCGCATTAAAATCAGAAGAAGTGCTGAAATCAACGTGGTATGTTCAAACAGTGGAAGGAAATCTTGTTCCAATGGATGAGTATACTTTTGAAAAAAACAGTTCGTTTAGCAAGCTAGCTGATTATGAATTATCAAAAAAAAGAACAGTAGTTGAGGTACCTCCACATGTGAAATTAATGAAGAGACTAGCAATAGCTGATTATGAACCCTCATCTGACGGAGGTAATATGAGATACTATCCAAAGGGACGTTTAATGAAATCACTAATCGAGATTTATGTTTCAAGTATGGTACACGAATATGGCGGAATAGAAGTTGAAACACCAGTAATGTATGATTCCAACCATCCTTCAATCCATAGTTATTTTAATAGGTTTCCAGCAAGGCAGTACAGTATTCAATCAGATAACAAACAACTTTTCCTGAGGTTTGCTGCGTGTTTTGGTCAGTTTCTGATGGCCAAGGATTTTCAAATATCTTACAAACAGTTGCCATTGAAACTTTATGAATTAACAAGGTATTCTTTTAGAAGGGAAAAGAGCGGGGAATTAGTTGGACTTAGAAGACTAAGGGCCTTCAGTATGCCCGACTGCCATGCTTTTTGTAAAGATATAGAACAGGCAAAAGAAGAATTTGTCAAGCGGTTTGAGTTATCGTTAAGAGTAATAGAAGGTCTTGGCATATCTCCAAATGATGATGTGGATATGGTTATTCGATTTACATCAGACTTTTACGAGCAAAATAAGGAATTCATTAAAACTTTTGCAGCCAGACTAAAGAAACCAATAATTGTAGAAATGTGGAAAGAGAAATTCTTTTATTTCATCGTTAAATGGGAATTTAATTTCGTTGATAGTTTGGGAAAAGCTGCGGCTCTGTCAACTGACCAAATTGACGTCGAGAATGGCGAGAGATACAAGATAGAATTTGTTGATAGTGATGGTGAGAAAAAATATCCGATTATTCTACATAACTCGCCTAGTGGAGCAGTGGAACGAGTAATATTTGCCCTGTTAGAAAAAGCAGACAAAAATGGTACTGCAGGAAAGACTCCAGCATTACCATTATGGCTATCGCACACCCAGGTCAGAATAATTCCCGTAGCCTTAAAACATACAGAATTTGGTGAGAAAATTGCTGGCGAATTAAACAAAAATAATATCAGGGCGGATATTGATGACAGAGAACTTTCCGTTGGAAAAAAAATTAGAGAAGCTGAATCTGAATGGATTCATTACATTCTGGTTATTGGAGACAAGGAAGTCGACGGTAGTGAGCTGATAGTTAGAGAAAGGTTATCAAAGTCACAATATGGCTTAGCCCTAGATAATCTGATGAAAAAAATCAAACAAGAAATTTCTGATAAACCATACTTGCCATTAAACCTGCCTGTCTTTCTGTCAAAACGACCGCTAATAATGGTATGAAATTAGAAAAAACTGTATCGCAAATCTAAAGCCTAATTTTATTCTTTAATGTTTTTATATTTCGTAACTTAGATCCCATTCAAATGGGTAGAGTTGAGAAAGGAGAAAGCTGCGGTGTGAGTGGATGTTCGGAACCTGCACAAAGATCCATTAGTGGAAGTAAGGCCAGTATGGCATCAGGTTTGGAAGTCAATACTTCAAACAAGAGAGTATACCTGTGCAGACAGCATTATAAAGAATGGAAAAAAGCAACCAAGGAAGACAGAGAAAACGAAAGAGCAAGATGGGGCTAATCAACTAGCAAGAAATTACCTTACGATATTGTAATAGTTAAGATTGAAATTACTTAACTAGACGTACTTTCTTGTTATTATCCGCAGAAGCGTTTGTGTTGCAAGTGCTCCTTCTCTATAGTCGTCATTTTTGAGAGCCACCTCTACGAGGTCCATTCCCACCAGATTGGCAGAATCGTTAATACTTTTTAATATTTGTAATATTTCAAATGGATCCAGTCCAAATGCCTCTGGCGTTCCTGTACAAGGAACATAAGGCGAGTCATAAACGTCAATGTCAAATGATATGTAAATATTTCTATTATTAGTAACTTTATGTAGATATTTTGTTATGTTCTCCATATTATTTTTTATTTCCCAGGGATCAAATGTTACTATACCATTTTTTTCAGCAATATTATTTTCCTGTTTGTCTGCCTGTCTGATACCTATCTGTATGATATTTTTACCCTGAATAAATCCTTCATCTATCAATCTATAGAACGGAGTAGTATGACATAGCTTCATTCCTTCGTATTCAGGTTTTAGATCTCTATGAGCATCAAAATGAATAAGCAGAGGTTCAGTTGCTGAAAGGCCCTTGAAACAAAAGTATGAGATAGTGTGCTCTCCACCAAGTATAAACGGTTTCTTTTTTGTCCTTGAGAGTTCCTCTATCAGGGGAGGAACATTTTCATTTAAGAAGGAATAAACAGATTCTATTTTTTTACCACCAGTATTTTCGGGCAATTTAATATCACCCAAGTCAAAAATTTTAGCAATTTCCTTGATATCTTTTTTTTCATCATAAACGTAGGTCTCTATTTGACGGCCAGAAGCACTTCTGATTGCTTCAGGGCCTTTGCTGGTTCCTTTTCCAAAGGAAGTTGTCAGCTCCAAGGGAATACCAAAAAACACAATCTCCGCTTCATTAAATGAAATTTGCATGTCAATGTCACCAAAAGAACAACCAGCTTTGGTTCTTTCAGGGGTAATGAAAGCGTCCAAAAGATCTAAAATCTTTGTCAATCCTCCTCAGCCGATCCCTTGTTTACAGTTATTCCTAAATATGACAAGATTACTAGCTTGACCAAAATAATTCATCCAAGTTGCTCTGTCTTGGCTTGCCAATTATAGACTTGAAATTTACATCCAATGCGGTTAGCATTTGATCAAAAGTAGATTCCATCGCCTCTAGGTATTTTTCCGTATCTATGTCTTTATGATTTGCCAATTCGACCGGTTTTACTCCCTCAGCGGTTTTTGTCTTTACATATGAGATTATATCTCCAGCTTTTATCTGCTTTCCATTGTCTGAGAATTGCATTGCGGCCTTTATATGCTGAGGAATACCCTTCATAGTACTGGTAGTAGAACCATGTCCGTCAATGGATGAGATTCTCAAGTTTTCAGAGGTCCTCTTGCCATATTTTTCTGGAGATTTGTTTATCATGACGTTGAAAGAAAGGTCCTCCAGAGGATATTTATCCGACTCTAATTTTTTGGCACTATCTTTTATTAGTTCTTTAATTTTCTCTCTAGCAGCACCGAAATCTTTTTCAGTATTAACTTTACCAAGTATATCTAACATACTATAGAATGCTTTTCTAATGAAGGGTGGAGTGTGAGATTTTTTACCTGTCAAGCCCTTTACATCAACAGTACCATCTTTGAGAACTCCAAGATAATTTTTCTTGAGATTATTAAAAACAACGTAGCGATATTCCTTGTCAAGTTCCAAGTCTACTCCCTGATTTGTTTTTGCCCATTTTGAAATTTCATCTACATTACCTTCTGAAGGATTTCTCAGAAATAATGAATCTGTATCACCATAGACAACAGCAATACCTGACTCTTTGCATTTGTCTATTGTTTTTGTGATTATACTTCTTCCGATAGCTGCAGTAGCATCTGCCACAGGAAGACAGTAGAGTGGAAATATCTCAGCTCCCATTACTCCATAGCTTGCATTAAGAATGACTTTAAGTGCCTGACTTACTACAGTATAGAGTTGTCGTTCTTCAGGGGAGATTGTTTTGTCTTTTGATAATTGCTTGTAGTAATTTACTCTGAGATCCCGGAGTGACCCAATTAGGAGTGAAGTTATTCCCTTTTTCTCCTTACAAGTCCAGTATGTTGTATCAGGAATTTTTTGCTCTGGGTCCTGACTGCAAGTATCGTGGGGACAGTTTACTGTTTCATACGATAGATTATGAACCTTGATAATACTCGGATATAGACTGGCAAAATCAACTACCGAAACATTGAAGTGGATTCCTGGGGTGGGTTCTACGACAAGACCTCCCCTATACTTTTTTTCTTTTATTATTGCCTCAGTTGATGCCTGTCCTTTGAATCGAAGATCCTCGCTATGAGGAATAAGTGCATTAATTTTTCTGTGTTCATAAAATAACATTCCTCTGATCCATTGGTTGACCCCCACTCTAGAAAGGTCTTCGACAGAAAGTCTGGATATCCTGGCAATGACAAACAATAATTTCAGCAAAAGATTATCGTTGAAGCTTGTAAGCCTAAATGTCAATTCGGTATCTTTTAGACAATATTGAGCCAGCTTTTGAATTGGCAGATCGCTTATGTTTCCATCAAATTCAATCTTGCTATCATTTAGTAGAGCTTCTGCAATTGCATTTAATCTGAATTCAGAATACTTGTGACTGAATGCGTAAATTTGAATAGATCTATTTTGAAATGTTCTGAATAAATCAATATGTGCACCGTGCTTTAGTTGAACAGGTTCTGCCTGGATACCTTTCTTGATAAATGAATCTCGTTTTACTAGTATAGGGATTTCTTCCTTTGGTATGATGGTATGATTTATAGGATCAATTTCTGGGTCTTGAGATCTTTCATATAGGTATGGAAGATCAAAATCATCACCATTAAAGGTAACTAGTACGCTGTATGACCAAATTATTTTAAAGGTCTTTTCCAATAGCTCCTTTTCTGTTTTGCACATTTCTGCTTCTGGAATTAACGGTGTACCATCATTGGGATTTTTATCTTGTTCCAGAAGTAATACCTTTCTGAAGCCATCATTTGATACGATACCTACTGCGGTAATCTTTCGATCATGCTCTCTGGGAACTGGCATCCGTCCTTCTTCTGAATCAACTTCAATATCAAGCGCAATTCTTTTCATTTCAGGAATGGGTTGGTTCAGTAAATCGGCCCACTCTCTCACATATTCCCTATACTTGTCGTTTCTTGCCTCTTTGCTCTCTAGGATTTTATCCCAAAGAAAATTTTTTAGAGCATTGTGGACAATGTCTGACATTTTATACGGATCTTCAACAATTTCTTCACCTTGCCTCTTGTAATATGAACCTGGAATTAGTCTAGTATCATAAAGATAGTTTTCATGATATTTTATGTTGGCCTCCCAAACATTGAGTTTTTCTCTAATGCCGCCTTTTCCACCAATCGACAGTGGATCTGGAGCAATTATTTTTACTGCTTGAATTTCCGTATCTGACATCAAATCCATTTTTGGAATTATCTTTAGCTCAAATTTTTTTTCTATAGACGCGATTTCTTCTGCTCTTTTTTGATATTCCAGTTTAGTATAGCAATATGGTTTGTGATTAGTTCTATCCTGCCAAAAATATATCACGTGTAAATTAGGATCATAGAATTTTAATTGGACCTTCTGATTTTCTCCCGAATAAATTGCCGATATTAACATGACTCGGGTATTTTCAGGAAGCTCCTTCCAGTAACTCAAATGCTGATAATCTTTATCATTTTGAAGAAGTGCTGATGACGATTGATCCAAATTACTCACTGGGTAGTTTCAAATATGAAAAAATGGATAATTATCTTTTGCTACTCTATTCAAAGGAATTTGATTGTGCGAATTATTTGGAAAATTAAACAGTAATGACTCTATCTTCTCTTCGTCTAATTGCCAGTATGCCAATAGCATATAGGGCAATCATTGGTAATGCGATGAACCACATTGTGACTCCACTACCATCTGGTGTTATTATTGCACCGAATACCGTAATGATTATTATTGCGTATCTAAAGTTTCTCTGCCAGAATTTAGAGTCAGTTGCGCCACTAAGTGATAATACATACATTATGACTGGTAGCTGAAAAGCAATGCCAAATCCCAATACGAATTGCAGTACAAATGTAATGAAATCGTTGACTGTTAGAAATGTTTCAGCGCCTATTGCTTCACCATACTTGTACAGAAAGTTAAGGGTGAATGGAATTACAAGCACATAGGAGAATGCTACGCCAAGTAAGAATAGCAGGAATATTGGTGATATTACTTTGAAGAGATTAAATCTTGAAAATGTCTTTTTACCATTTTTGTCTTTTGTCTTGCCATCTTTATCTTCTATGATCTCAGAATCGTCCTTATTTTTTGATGGATCAAACGCTGGAGAAATAAATCCAAATATTTCTTTGATTACGATTGGCAGGGAGCATATTAACCCGATTAGTAAGGAGATGTGAACCTGGGCAAAGAATACCTGACCGGGAGCTGTTTGGATAAGCTTTACCCCTGCAGGAAGCAATGTATCTTTCATGTAACTTGTCAACTGGAGTGCCACATTGTTGAGCGGGTCTGGATACGGATAGTATACTTTAAGATTTTCTTGTGGACCTCCATCCTGGGCCGGAACTGAGATAGGCAAAATTGTTGATTTTATGCTAAAACTCATTGAAAAAATGGTTATAATTGCAATGCATATTACGATATGAATTATCCTTATTCTAAGTTCATCAAAATGCTCAGCTATTGACATCCCAGATGAAGACATTACAATGTTCGAAAATAAGCAATCTGGATATAATAATTATATTGATACTTGACCCGTGATGGCCTCTATTCGTGTTATTCATTACATAGTTTATGCAGGTAAATCCTTTTAGAAGGTAAAAAACGACATGTACTCATGCAATATCACAAGGCTTCTTTCATTGGCCATGAAAGATCCAAAAAAGCTCAGCTCAAACTATTTGATTATACCGGCTATGCGATGCTGACGTACACTGTAAAACAGGATGGCAACAGTTTTGCCCCAGTTGGTGAAGAAATGCTTGTTGGTAAAATGGAGAAAGAATCAGAGGCAATGCTTTTTGTGTGTGATAGTGATGGTTATGCAAAGGCCCAATCAAGACCGTTACCAAAGGAAAAGGCAATAGAAGCATACAATAAAATGATAGAGGATGGGATTCAAGAATTTACAGGCCAGATTAAAACCGTTACCTAATCAAGTTTTCTTGGAATATCAACGTCTAATACGATATCTAAATTAGTATTGTCCTAATAATTTCTAAATGGAAATCCTTGTCCCAGTTTTACTATTTTTCAAGATGAGGTTTCTAATAATCTTGGGGTCTGACTTTATCACCCATGTAGGAATCTTTGATCTCTCAATTACTTTTAATGCTACAATGTCCATAAGGTCATAATTACCGGCCTGAGTGCTCTCGGTATTCAAAAGGTCTAAGCATTTTTTGATAGTAATTTCTTTGAACATTTTGGCCCGCGGATTCTTGTTTGGATCTGAATCATAGATTCCCTCAACATCTGTTGCATTCAAGAATCTGTCAGCTTTTATTTTCTCGCAAATAAGTGCTGCCGTAGCATTAGTACTCTGACCTGGATGAAGGCCACCACTTACGACTATCTTATCTGACTGACAAGCGATACTAATTTCCTCAAGATTTGAAGGTATAACAGGATAGACAGAGTCGCCAAGAGCAGCAGAAAGTAATTTGGCATTTAGCCTTGATATTTCTATTCCCATCTCATCAAGACTGCTCTCATCCGCTCCCAAAGATCTTGCCAGGTTAACGTAATGTCTTGCAATTATTCCACCACCAGATACGATAACTGGTTGCACTCTGGCCTGTATATCTAGCAAGACCTTCGCATACTCCTTTAGAGATTTTGATGTAGTCTTGAAATTAAACACACTACCACTCAATTTTATTACAAGGATTTTTCTCTGTTTTGAAATTTTGGAAACGCTCATTGTTTTTCTGGTAGCTCCTTATCTAGTACATCTTTTGATATATTTGTAATGTTTTTTCGATCCTTATGGTTAGTATATACTCGTATCATGTCAAGATAACCTGTAATTGAATTTACCAGTGGTAGATTAGAAACTGGTTGTTTAAAGAATTCGTCCTCACTAACAAGAAGTATTGATTTCATTTCCTTCTTGTTTGGAGCAAGTGGAACAAGTGAGATGCCATATGTATCGAGAAAAATTTTTCGCTCATCGATATTTGCCAGTCTTGCTATTTTCAATCTCAACTCTTCGATTTTATCCCTGTTTAATTTTGTATAATTATCTCTTTTACGAATGAATCTCTCGTATACGCATTTCAAAAGTTTCCTTTCAAAGTAGTTTGAAATCATTTCCTTTGCGATTTTGTTATTATGTGATGAAGACATCATAGACAATATGCTATCATCTGTTAATTTGAGATAATCGTCTAACGATAAACTAGGCAGATTCAATTCTTCACTTGAAAGTAAGATGGAATGGAGCAGCATTACTTCGGCAGAGCGTACTGTCTTGTGAAAATAAACAGCACGAAACATTTCGAATCTTGAAATTATCATTGATTCAAAAGAGTAAAATGACGAAATGTCCAGTGCCAGATTTTGATTGTCAGTTACCCTGAATGAGTTTATTATCCTGTTGTAATCTACCTTACCGTATTCTACTCCAGTAAAGAAACCATCTCGTGGCAGATAGTCCATGAGATCAGCTGAAAGACTTCCCGAAATTATTTCATTTTTGAATTTTATCTTAGAACTGCCAAAAGAAATCTCGCTTATTGTCTTGGGAGAATACCCAAAACCTGAAAGAATATCACTCAGTTCAGTCTTGCAAATTATTTCTTTTCCTATTGTTTCGTGATTTTTGTTGCCTGTTACTTTTAGTGCTTCTTCAAAAAGATGGGAAAAAGGTCCATGACCTATATCATGTAAAAGAGAAGCCGCACGTAGTTCTTGAATTGAGTCTTTTTCAATGGCGCCTATTGAAAATAGGTGTTCTCCTGCTATTCCTGCGACATGCATTGTTCCCAGAGAATGTTCAAACCTTGAATGCTGGGCTGCCGGGTATACTAAATGAGCACCTGCTAATTGTTTAATTCTTCTTAATCTCTGAAAAACACTTGAATCAATTATCTTTCTTTCTAGATCTGTAAACCGGATAAACTTGTGAATCGGATCTGCAATCTCGCCAACGAATTTCATGCCTCAGATACAATTGAACGCCACATTGAATTAAATTTTCACAATCTTTCTTACAATTCTTAATACCTGACTGTGAACTTCTTCGACAGACTTTTCACCTTCAACAGTTCGCCAGTTGAATTTGTTTGCAAGAATTCTGTAATTTTTCTTTACCCGCCTTATCAGCTCCACGTCTTTTTCAAAGGTATCAACCACATTTTTGGATCTGCTAACCAAGGTCTTGGGTCTGATATCTATTACTATTACTAGATCTGCTTTTGGCAGGCCCTTGTCCAATGAAAGTAGCCAATCTAGTTTTAATCCCTTTGAAAGTCCATACACTAGATTGGATTGATAATACCGATTCATGATAACTGTAATGCCCTTGCCAACCATTTTCTCTATTTCGCCCTTTTTCTCCCACCTATTTGCAGATAGGAGTATCATTTTCACCTCATCAGGATAATTTCTTTTCCCATCAAGAAACTGCTTTATCTCTTTACCAACATGCGTAGTATAATCAGGAAAATCAATTCTTACACATTTGCCCCCCAATTTTTTTTCCAGTAATTTTGCCTGTGTTGTTTTTCCAGCCTTATCAATTCCCTCAAAGACGATAATTTTACCTTTAGGCAATTACATTGACTCAAAAAA
>JAICQW010000066.1 GCA_025937665.1 Nitrososphaeraceae archaeon
TAGATTTCAAAAAACTTTCACCAAATGCACATCAAAATGATTCAAATACTAGTAATAGTAACAATAACACTAATAGCCGCCTCATAATTACTGCAGTTGATGTTCTTACGGCAGAACCGCTAATCTTCGATAGTTATAAAAAACCGATTGAAATGAAACATCTTCTTGCCACTATCGGTTATCCACAATATGGATTTCCGTGGGTGGAAGTAAGTGATGGGACGTTTGCTTGGGATGGCTCACTACTGAGTAATACGCCAATACGAGAGGTAATGGTAGCATCTCCAAGTAAAAACAAAAATATTTTCGTTGTAGAAAATTACCCAAAGAAAATAGAAAAACTCCCTGCAAATATGAGTGAAGTTATGTCAAGGGCTAAAGATATTATCTTTAGCGACAAGACTCAAAGCCTTGAAAAAATGTCTAGACTGATAACAAGACATGTAAATCTGATTGAGGCATTATACGACGTATTTGAAGAGTCTGAAAAATCAAAAATTGACAAAAACAAAATTGAGTTCATTATTAAGGAACATTCGTCACTGGTTCAAAAACACGGTGCCAAAATTCTGAAATTAAACAGAATCACCAGGATTAATCCAGAAACACCATATCCTCTACAAAACGCCGACTTTTCTGTGGACACTATAAAGGAGTTGATCCGGCAAGGAGAGAGAAAGGCATTAGAGTATCTAAAGTAGCATTAACAGACTTTCTGGTTGGTTAAAATAGGGCTAGCTAAAAGTTTCAGATGACCTATGTTTCAATTAATAATAAAAAAAGTTTTAAGACATTACAATTAATAGTATTGAATAGTCTATAGAACATGAGTTTACCATTTGAAAAGTCGTGCATAATTAAAAAATGAGTCTCGTAGGAACTTTCTCAATATGCAGTATTTGCGGAAAGCGTAGAAAAATTGCTAATCAAAGAAATAAAGTATTGCCAAATCAGGTTGGCATGGATGTTTATTTAGAGTGTAAAGACTGTGCCTCCGTTCCTCTTTGGGATAGAACAAGTGAGGAAAAACAAAAGGATTTTGATCATTATCAATAAAAGTTTAGTTAATCGAGTATTTTCCTTTTCCAGTCATTGTTATTCTCTCCTTCTGATAGTTTGATCCAGTTGTCATACGCATCATCATATTTTTTGGTCCAACTACTACAGGTATTATGAATATTCTTTGAGCCAGTTGACTTATTTTTGGTATCAATATTTTCGTCACTTATCTGCAATTCTTTGGAGTTTGAGATATCTAAGAGATAGCGCATATCTTGTCTATTTTCCATATATTTCTGTATAACGGGATTATCCGCATCTCGCCAAAAAACTAGGCCATCTGATGAATTTGAGGCAATTGATAAGGTAGCCATTAATAGGCGATCTGTGGGTGGACTGTAATCAAGTTTGGAATAATTATAGGTTATCGTAGGATATACTACATATCTCATGGGCTTGTTAAAACCTCTGAGAATATTTGCAATTGTTTGTCAAGGACAGACACGTTATAATAACATCCACTGGCTACCACCAAACCATCAATATAGTTCTTGTATTTCTTCACAACTAGTCCAGTTTTGGTACCTTCAAAATATATTGTAGGGTAAAATTTTACATCTTCGCTTTTATGTTTAAGCTCAACAGATAGCTCTGTATCCTCCATGAAATCTACGTTGTTCTTAAATTTAGTATCTGATCTAGTACTTATCCAGTTGAAATCATCAATCGTAAAAACCTTCAAATGTATTGCTTTTCAAGAGAATTAAAATATTTTATCCAACCTTTCCAATTGTAGCTAGTACTAGGACCTCCCTCAGAAGGAGGTAAGAGAATAATTATTATTTTTAGGTTAGTTTTATTTACATTGTCTAACAACCTAGATGTGATTTAAGAGATTTAGGATCCTTGAAGTTATTCATTACAAATAGTACTCTCCATATCCCTCTTTGAGAAGTACATCGATTGCTTTTTTCTGTTCCAAATCTTTAAGATGTTGAAGTACAAAACTGTTATTCATAGGTATCCAAAGTCCTACAGGAATGTTACTATTGGTCTTTCTCGTGAAGCAACAGAATTCATATTGTTATCATCTTTTGTATCGATGTCTGCATTTAACTGTTGTAATTCTCCCTGCACATTCGTTATCTTTGAGAACAAAATGTCTGTTAATAAGAAGCAAAATATACCAATACTTATAAAAATAATTAATGAAACTATCATGGAAGACAAACATTTTAGGGTTCTTTTGAATATAGGTTAGTACTATTCTTGCGATTTTAAATCCAATGGATCCTTCTATGAACAAGTAACTCCTCTTCAGTATTTATTCTCCAACCACATATCTCACACATAAGAAGATTTGATATCTCTTCAATCCTTTTCGGAATCCCCACAGTAAGAATATTTTCTAATTGGATGATTTGGTATCTTGATAGATTATGGGTCTCTAAATAATTTCGAAGAATTTCCTTAGTGATCTTCATACCATTTCTTTTATTATTTTCTTCAAATGATATGCTTAATTCATCAGTTTCAGGTACCATATATATAGTGGATACTACTTTCTGGGAGGTTAGATAGTCTTTTACTGCTTGGGCAAGTAATACATCGCCTGCAAAATTGATTACTATATATTCCATATAGACCAGTTTTGTTTAATGTAGGATATGATTTATCTATCAACAATATATAGTATGGTTTAAGGTCTTGTTACTAAACAACTATCACAAAATAAGTTGGCGTTCAAGTAATATCATTATGTAGCAATCACTATTCAAAATTACCTCGAAACTCAGAACTGTGCTAAGAAAATGGAATGTAAAGATTTACTTTGACATTTCAGAGAAAGCAGCTTCTGCAGCCGTTTTCATTTCCTCTTCTGAAAGATCCTTTTTGTGCGTTGCTATTGACCAGTGATGTCCAAATGGATCTTCAAGTCTACCCTGACGGTCTCCCCAAAATTGATCCTTGACAGGATCTAGTACTTTGGCGCCAGCGGAAATAGCTTTATTGAAAATCGAGTCAACATCGTCTACATACACATACATGGAAACTGGACTTCCACCTATTGTTTTTGGAGAATGGCACTTCATCTCGGGGTATTCATCAGACAACATAAAAACAGAATCGCCTAACTTTAATTCAGCATGAGCAACTCTGCCATCCGGGGCTTTCATACGACATCGTTCTTCAACACCAAAACCATTTTTGTAAAATTCTATTGCTTCATCCCCATTCTTCACAATCAAGACAGGGGTAATCGAATGATAGTCTTTTGGAATTTTTTCTCTTTCGTTCATATATTATTTTGTTTTTTATCATATTTATTGTTATATTTATTTAAATAATTAATTAATTAATTAATATTGATGGAATCTGCAGGGAAGGCAATCTCAGACTCTAGTAGACGTAAAATTCTGGTATTGTTAAAGGAAAGAGATATGACCCCTACTGAAATCTTAAAACACTTTCAATTCACAATGCCCGCTGTGTCTGTTCATTTACGAATTCTTAGAAATTCGGACTTGATATTTGAAAAGAAGATAGGAAAGAACAGAATTTACTCACTAAACAAAGAAAAGGCATTAGAAATGATGAATTTTTTTGCAGGAATGTGGGATTATAATCTTAAGAGTTTAAAGGAATTTTTGGAGAACCAAAAGGTTACAAAAAAATGAGCGATACAAACCCTCCAAATATGAAAGTTGTATCAGACACTATTAAGATGCACACAGAAGGTGAAGGTGATATGATCGATATGACTTCGCAGCTATCAGATATAGTAAAAGAGAGCAAAATTAAAAATGGAACAGTTACTATTTTTGTTTCGGGGTCCACAGCCGCAGTAACAACTATTGAATTTGAATCAGGACTTATTCATGATTTTCCCGCAATGTTATCTAGAATAGTCCCAAAGAACATAGAATATGAGCATGACAACACCTGGCACGACGGAAATGGTCATTCTCACGTACGTTCATCTCTGATAGGGCCCAGCATAACTATCCCAATCATACACGGTAAATTAACGCTCGGAACGTGGCAACAGGTGGTTTTATTGGAAATGGACACGAGATCTAGAAACCGAACTGCAATTTTACAAATAATGGGTCAATAGGCAATGAACGGTCATGAGGAAAATTCATTTAGGTATGTTATCTAAAAAATTTGCTAGATATGATTTCTCAGTGAAGTAATCTTCCATACAGTCCATAGAAATTAGTACCAAGCACATTGCCATCTGTATTATTTATTCTAATTTGTAGATATCCATAGTTTTTAGTGTTCACATACGACCACTCCGAACTAGTCTCTGCATCATAATGACTTCTACCACCTGCTCCAGAAATAAACCAGCGACCGTTACTTGATTCGGCCATTATATGATTATGGGCAGATATTTCATAAACTTGAACACTTTTTGAGATGTTACTTTCAATACCTGATAACATTCCAATTGTAGAGTCTCTTGCCGGGTGATGTGATTCCGGGGTATGTGCGGGTTTATGGGCCAGTAAAAATACATTTTTGATTCCTTTCATCAGCGTTCCATTTGTTACCAGTGACTGTCCCCATTTTGTTTGTGATTCAGTATCTCCGTTTGTATTTAAGCCAATCAAAAGGCTCGTATCATTTGCAATTTTTCGATACCAATGATCTTCACATAATTCCAGAGTTTGATTTTGAAGTTCTGAACTCCCATCCTCATCTGAGTCATGATTGCCAACTAGACAGGCCAGTTTGTTTTCCTTTATCAAATCACCATAAATAGTTGTAAAATTAATCAAATCAGGTTTATAACATAGATCTCCTAGGGCAATAAAGAGATCCGGATTGTCCGATTTGATCTGATCGTCAAGATGATTAAAACAATCTATGTCGCCAACAGCATTAATTACCGTCACACTTGAATCATTTTTCTTACTACCATTAATCATAGTGGAATATGTAGTATTTTGATTAGTAGTATTTTGATTAGTAGTATTTTGATTAGTAGTATTTTGATTAGTAACGGTTTGTGAAAATGAAAGAGAAGCAAAAAGAGTAACAAGTATCATTATTAATAATGGGAATAATACATACTGAATTTTGATCATTATCTATATCAACACTGGGTTTTGAATAGTAAAGCCTCGTTGCACGAACATATAATCTTAGGCACCATCTATATCAACACTGGGTTTTGAATAGTAAAGCCTTGTGGTACAACCATTTAAGTGACAAATAATAACTAATATGACCATATATTCAATATAGTTCAAAATGACTCCATGAGATCAATATTCATAACCCTAATAGGCGCAGGTTTCCTACCTCTTGATATGTTTAACAAGAATTCTTGTAGAATATGCGGCTCTAATTTGATACCGTCTGCACTCTGCAAGATTTGTAAAGAATCAGTTAAATGGACTTGTGATAAATGTAATAGCATAGAAGAAGTAAAACATTCGGAATATTATTGTACAATTTGGATGAGTAGAAGGTTAGGATTGGGATTGGAAGATCCAATTGGATTTGAGATGATAATAAACAAATGAACCTTACGGACCTTGATTCCACGATACAAATTGATGCCAAGCTATGTGGGTCTTTACATAGCAGAAGGATTGCGTATTCCGTCATCGACTTTCATCATTCTCTACATAAATAATAAGGATATAATTTTGGGACAAATCCGCGCATGTGAGCTCCTTTACAAGTATGCTATTGATAGTCTTGATAGAAACGTTCTAAGAAAAGAAATATTAAATTTAAAATTGATGCTGATGATATAGAATAGTAAAGCCGTGGAGGATTATTCAACGATAACCTTAAGAGGACATCTCTTTCTTATGTAAATCGATAGTGCTATTGGAATAAGTGAAGCCAGAGCTATAGTTAGAAAAATCAAGTTATATGAATCAGGGGAAGGATATGAGCCAACACCTTTTATTAATACTTGATTTGCCTGCATGTAAATTCCTGCAACGGAAGGTCCAACTGATCCCCCAACCAAATTAAATAGAACAGTCATTCCGAGAGATATTCCACTAAATTTTCTCGGTGTGGATTGTAGAACAATATCAAAACCACCAACCTGGATCAATGACAAGCCTCCCGCAATTATTGCCAAATTTGTTGAAACTAGAATCCCGTTTGAGTGAAACAAGAAAAGACTAGAGAAACCTAGAGCACTAACTATACTTCCAATTATTGTTGGCTTTATGTTACCCAGTTTCGACACAATAAAACCAGAAGATGGAGCAAATAGCAGGAACACAATCATGAACGGAAGTTGAATATTTGCAGTTGATATGACGGTTTCCCCAAATCCAGATGGTTCAGGACTTCTTACTAACACAGGTATGGTTTGAAAAATTGTAAACATTGATAGAAACGCAATAACCAGGATGATATTTGCAGATAAAATTGTCCTATTGGACATTAATTGGAAATTAACCAAAGGTGATTTAGATTTCTTTTCTACAATCACGAATAGTACTAGCGAAGCAATGCCTACGCATAGGAATATAGCAATTTGATAATTTCCAATATTATTGGTCTGTGAATAAGAAAGAACCATCAGTAGCGAAATTACTGTAACTGCAAGGGTTATAGTCCCCTTCATATCTATATTTTTCTTAGTCTTGTCATTTTTAGTTTTTTCATTAGTAACATTAATCTTGTTGTCAATAGAAGTATGAGCATAAAGTTGCTCTGGCGAATCAATCATGTTCACAGATTCTTGCCTGTCATCTATATATCGCCTTATGATAAACCATAAGCCAATGGCTACAAATACAATTGAGAAAAAGGTAGTTCTCCAACCAAAATTCTCTATTATATTTGCCCCCAGTGCTAAGCCAACTACGGATCCAGCTGCGAACATAGAACTGAACACACCCACACCTATTGCTAGTTTATCAATTGGAAACTGATCTCGTATAATTCCAAATGCAATAGGGAACATTGAGATACCAATTCCTTGGATTACTCTGGCAACGATTAGTAATGTGATATTAGATGAAATTCCTCCTAGAGTTATTCCGATAATATAAATAATCAATATGATCATAACCATTTTTTTCCTGCCGTAGATATCAGAGAGCTTACCACCTAGTGGAGTTGCAACAGCACCGGCAATAAGATATGCAGACAGAATCCATGAGGAAGTATTGTAAGAGATATCAAATTCCTCAATTATATCTGGTATTGCAGGTAGTAACATGGTTTCACCATACATAGCAATTAAAAGTGCTGAACCTAATATGGCCAATGACATCCATGCTTTTCTCGGTACTTTTTGATTCAACGACGGTGATGTTGGAATACGATTATTGTTACTCTCATGCGGTTGCGTCATTTCAATTCAAGTCCTCCTTATACGTTGGGTACATCTTTTTAATATACCTAATTGATTCATACAAATAATACATAAAGGAAAACTGCATTGTGAAAAATATAGTACCTTCATACAATTACTCGAATATAAAACAAGATGTTGGCATAGCGTAAATTACTCTTTTCATCTCTTAATTGCAATTCGAATATCATATTTAGCTCGTAACGGAGTTCATTCAATACCTTAGAAAAATACTCAAATTTTTATGTTATTAAATTGGGAGGAAAGTTGCGGATATTTTATTTTCATTTCTGTCATCGCATTTGTGATTATTTCAGATATCACCCAATTTCTAAACCATTTCTTATTTGCTGGAATTACGTACCAAGGGGCCTGTTTTGTGCTACAATTGTTAATTGCATCCGTGTAAGCAGACATATATTTATCCCATTTTTTTCGCTTTTCATAATCATCCTCATTGACCTTCCATCGTTTTTCTGGATTCGATAATCTATCAAGAAGTCTCTTCTTTTGCTCTTCCTTACTAATATGCAAATAGAACTTTAATATTTTCACATTATTTTCTGAGAGCATTTTTTCGAACTGCTTTATCTGATCAAATCTTTCCAAACACGTGGAATCTGGTACCAACTTTTGAACACGAACTTCAACAACATCCTCATAATGAGAACGATTAAAAACTACTACAAAACCCTTGCGTGGTATAGTTTTGTGAATCCTCCACAAAAAATCATGTGCCAGTTCTTCAGATGTCGGTACCTTGAATGACTCAACTCTACAGGAAACTGGATTAAACGCCCTGATGACATGCCTTATTACTCCATCTTTGCCAGAAGTGTCCATGCCTTGAAGAACAATTAATAACGCTCTTTCATTTTCAATGTAAAGTTTGTACTGTAATTCCGACATTGATGATTTAAGCTTTGGAAGTTTACTATCAAGCTCATCTCTTTTTTTACCAAATGTGTCATCAGGATCAACCTTAGAAAGGTCCATATGTTTTCCAGGTTGAATCAACAACTTCCTGATATCTTTCAACATGTCATTCCTAGTGAACAACGCTATAACAATGTTGTCATCACAATTAAGCATTAGACGTTACCACATGATGAACATGCACATTAGGTCTATTAGGCGATCTAATTTTATCTCCGGATATGATTATTATTGTGTTCGTATAGTCAATTGAAAAGTTACAAAATGAACTGCATAATCCTTATTTTGATTTTGATTAGAGGAACATATATCCCGGGTCCGGATACCATCTTTTCATTACCTTATTACCTCATGAAATACAATATCTCGGTAGCTCTTGAATTAGATTTGGATTATCAATTCGCCATTGCTCTGGAAACAATAGTGGCAGAAATTTTGCAAGTCTTTGAGTAGTATTTTCAGTCTGGTTTGAAAATTTATTTATTACCTCATTTTTCGGAGGAACACTCTCATTACCTCCACATATTGATGCATAAATTATGAGCTTGTTTACTTTCTCTGGATTTGATATCGCCAGAAGAATCTCTTTATAATAGATTTAAATCTCCAATTTCATGTCCTTCTAATACCAAAATTTAACTCAATACCTCTCTTTTTAGAATAGCTATAAGTAAATGAATCATTGGGCATTACCGGAAAGCTAGACAATTGGTCTTGATTGCAACGAGGGCAAGTGTTATTTTTCGATACTATCTCTTGAAGACAATTCTTGTTAAGGCAGGTTACAGTCCAGAAACATTGGTCACATAAAAGAAATATCCTTTCATTTACCTTGAGATTTTTAGA
>JAICQW010000154.1 GCA_025937665.1 Nitrososphaeraceae archaeon
GATTGAAGATTTTAATTGGATAATACTTACAATATGAATTTTATAATGATAGAATAAACAAAAAATCATAAAAATCATGAATGAATTCCACATCACTCCTAACTACATAATCGAAAATAGTTTCTCCTGTGTCCATGTGGAGATTTTAGATTTAGGAAATATCGTAAGTCATAAGTTGAAGATTTGACTGGGTCAACCCTTAAACTGTCCCGCTATGTTACAATGCGAGTTTTTTAGAGACTTTATACGCAAATCCCATGGCAACAAATAGAGTTATTACTCCAGCGGTTATCGTTATTATCAAATTTGTCTTAATAACATAATGAAACAAGACAGTACTGATTATAGCAGGGACTGCAATAATGATTGCGAGTAACGTTCCATTCAGAAAAATTTTTAGCATAGAAACTTTACCATCCTTCTTCTCAGAATTCGAATCCAATCTTATCTGTGGTAGTTTTAAATCATATAAAAATCCTTCACAGTTGATTCTTAACTCTCGATTGGAATCTTTTAATTTTGTTTATTATTTTTCGATCATTCAAATCTTTAATTTGAAATTTCATTTACGCTTATCGGTCAATAAAATTCAGTTATATTCAAATTACTGTTACGCGAATAATACATTTGATGCGAGCAAAAGAAATTGCTCTTCAATTATGTACATGTACCTGGTTAGAGATAATGACTTGTATTGGAGTAACATTGTATCTTCTTCATAATTCAGAGTATAATCTTGCAGCAATTACTATTGCAGTTTTTTCCCCACTAGTCGGTTTTCATTTTGCTATATCAAAAATTAGTAACGATGATTTCTGTATCACCTGTCGAGAATCAAATCAAGATTTGTTGAAATTTCACATACATAAAAATAATAAAAATCAATAATAATACGCTGGTCGAAGTAACCTAGAATATCAATTCATCGATACTCAATATTCTACCACAATATTTGCACTTCAGAATAATCTTTTCCTTGTCGATGACTTCTATGACTGATTTAATATTCTCACCGATGGTTACACACCTCAAATTAGGACACTTGAATATTCCTGTAATAAAATCTGGTAGTTGAATTTTTCTCTTTTCTGCTAGTTTGTAATCCTTAATGATGTTTATTGTGGCATGCGGTGCTATTAATGACAACTTGTTTGTTTCATCGGTTTCCAAATATCTATTTTCTACCTTGATAATATCCTTTTTATCAAATTTGTTACTTGGAACATTGAGAGCAACTGTTATGACATTTCCCTCCTTACCGGTGATATTTAGAGCTCTTAGTACTAAAAATGCCTTACCTGATTCTATATGATCTATTACCGAGCCGTTCTTAATTCTCCTTACAATTAATTCAATCGAATTAGACAGATTCTTTACGCCCTTCCTTTAGTATAATATCTATACTATAAAAATATGTGAGCTTGGCTCTTATGTGGAAAGTCCTACAAGACTATAGAAAAACTAGAAAGAAACATACTAAGTGATAATTCTTGCGTAAGAAATGTTACCCTTTAGAGAAATAGATCTCATCTAGCTAGATGATATTTTGCATCATCATCTTTTTGAACTCACTATCTGATAGATTTTTTTTTGCTTCCAATATCATTGCAACATCATTTCCAACGATATACCTTTGCTTTGGTTCATCAGTTCTCACAACCTGCAAAATCATTTTTGCAACCTCAATTGGGGACGTAGCATGTTCTTGCATCATGTCAATATCTTTCTGCAGTTTATTCAAGGATGGCGAGTAAGGTGATCCGCTTTTGGTCGATTGTTCTGAAATGGTACAATTATTGAAAAAATTTGTCTTTATCACTCCTGGCTCAATGATGATTACTTTTATCCCAAAAGGAGACAGCTCATATGTTAACGATTCACTAAAACCTTCGATGGCAAATTTTGTGCTTACATAAGCTGAAATGCCGGGGAAACCTACCTGCCCGGCACCTGAGCTTATGTTGATAATTATGCCACTTTTCTGTGATCGCATTATGGGAATAACCTTCTTAGTAATATTGAGAACACCAAAAAAATTAGTTTCAAATTGATTCCGTATCTCGTCGAGACTTAAATCCTCAAAGAAGCCCACCAGCCCATAACCTGCGTTGTTTATCAAGATGTCAATTCTCTTTGCTTCATTCTTAACCTGACTAATCGCCCTTTCTATAGATTTCACATTATTTACATCAAGTTCTAGGACTTTTAACGGAAGATTTTCTTCTTCACTTGTCTTTAGAAGAGAATTTGATTTTTTCACATTCCGCATAGTTGCAATAGTATGATACCCATTTCTAGCGAGCATTAAAGCAGTCTCATGGCCAATCCCGCTGGAACAACCTGTAATCAGTGCAACTTGATGCATCATCATAATATTGTTTATTTTTTATATATATCTAGTAGCTAGAGTGGATTTACTCTATTGATTCTTCTTACATATGTCCATCTTGAGGGGAAATCGCCTATAGGCAGTAGTATTATATTAAAAACATTCATTTACAATACAATCATCAATCGGTTGTTGAGGACTTTTCCAACTTCAAGTCCTCAGTAATCGAATTTGATAGAGGCATCTCTTTACTCAAATCAGTAAATACGATATTTATTGAC
The DNA here is from genome assembly GCA_025937665.1 of Nitrososphaeraceae archaeon. GTDB lineage: Archaea > Thermoproteota > Nitrososphaeria > Nitrososphaerales > Nitrososphaeraceae > TA-21. The sequence continues at coordinate 2,611 of JAICQW010000154.1, forward strand.
ACACTCTGCAAAGATTTCTCATGAATGGAAGTCCTCAGAACCTGTTCGCCACCATCAGGTTGGAGAGTAAATCCACTCGCAGTTGAAGTTCGAAGGAGTGTACCGTTGGAAGCATATACCTCCATTACCGCGTTTATTAATTGATTTTGCATTTTTTCATCTTCGAGGGTATATTCGACGTTAACTTTGACTTGGTTCGCATCAGTATTCGTAAGAGGAATAAAGCTCGAATTTACAATCGAAATATCTATTGACTCAGTTTTTCCCGCGAATGATTCTTTGATGTTAGTGAGCATAAACATCGAAAAAGATAACGTCAGGAAAATTAAAAAAAGAGATGTCGTTTGCAGCCAATTGTTGCGAAGATATTCCATTGCACTTAATTGAACCATGCTCCATTTAAATAAATTAGAACATTTTTCATAAAGACCTGGGATCCCATAACCCGTGTGATCCCATAACCCGTGTATTAACATAAGCTCTGGACTTTGTTACTAAACAGGACCCATCGACAATGTTATGTTTTTTGATATTTATAATTCCAAGAATGTTGTGCTCCATTATAACAGCCATATTATTTATTAAATCTCGGATTTCATTTTTTCATTAAATTTTGGGACGAAGTGCTCTTCTCGGAGCCCGTGCGTGCTAAATACATGTCTTCCTCCTTTATAGCTCTGTCATTTCTGCTTTGACGGTATAATCACAATCAAACCCAATATCTCTACATGATAATGACTTCATGAAGAGAATTGCCCAGCAAAGTATAAAAGAATTTTTCAATGAAACAAAAGAACTTTTTTCTATAATATTCTAGTGTTGTTTTACATTCAATATGGTAAGCTACCGTACTTCATGCACATCGCGGTGCCGAGGAGAATCATACCTTCATGCTTTGGTATTCGTTCAATTCCTCTCTCACTCTTTGGCATAGTCTGTGTATGGTAACAGGCTTTTCGATATTACTATCAATAACACCGTCTTTCATATACTCGACATAAGTAGGATCTTCATCAAAGTTGTAAGCACTCATAAGAACAGTTCTAACTTTTGGATTGGCATTCTTTATTTTCTTAAGCAACTCCAGCCCATTGAGCCCAGGCATCCTTAAATCTGAAATTACCAATGCGTAATTTGACTGGTTTTCGGTAAAGTGTTTTAGCGCCTGAATAGGATCATTAAAAGCGTAAACGGAAGCATCTTGGACATTTTCACATAAAATGTCATGAAATAGAGTAGTAATATCTATGTCGTCATCTATGACTCCCACAATTCTTCTGACACCATTATTGTAGGCACTCAACTTCCAGATTGTCGGATCAGGGAATGTCATTTATTAATTTATAGCCGCTGATATCTAGAACCATATTACTTTTGATGATACAAGCATAGAGGCGCTTAATTACAATATGCATTCTAACATATTACAAACCTAAGAATCGAACCTAGCTTGTTTTAAATCACTTTCTAATTTAGTAAACACTCCTTGAATAAAGAGCGGCATCAAAGCAAGATTAGATTCAATAGATTTAACCAGACAATCAGCTGATTTTTTATCCTTAACTGAGATGTCTACCTCTTTGCCTTGACTCCTTAAGATTATATCACTTACCTTATCCTTACAAAGTTTTCTTGCCATTGTTTCACAGGTTTTAGCCCAACGAGCCAGTTCTTGAGGATCTATGCCGTTAGAGAGTTTGTCAACCGATTTCATAATGTCGTCCGTGGGATTTTATAGTTTCCAGAAGTAATCGTTAAGATTATAACTTGACGTTTGTCCGCATGATAGACAAATTTCATTGTTGCGTTGAAATGTAAAGTTTTTCAGTCCTTCCTCATTAGCGGTTTGTACCAATTTCGATGGAAATTCTTGCCCACATTTTTTACATTTAACCACTACGACCATGAAATAAGATACCACGATATTCTAATTATGGGTTTCAAAGGAATGAGAACCTAGACTGGTACTGTCATGAAAGGGAATGGGGAATTAACTAAAAAGAAGCAGAATAATTAATCAAAGAAGTGTCTTTCGTTCGATGAAGTATAAATAGATCCATGCGAATTTCTAATAATAAAACACTTCCAGCATGATGCCTTGTGTCAATGTCTATTTTTTATGACTGCATATCCGCATCTAAACATTAATTTTCCAAATTTCAGAGTCTATTGCGAGTTAAAAACCTAAAATACCTTGGAACAGAACCCGA
>JAICQW010000055.1 GCA_025937665.1 Nitrososphaeraceae archaeon
AATAATTGATTGTAAAACTATAGCAGCAGTTATGATGATATTGAAACCTAAAAATGGGCTGATTACCCGTAGTCAATGAGCGCTGAATGAAAAGTCTATAAAACAATGGTGATAATGTCTCTCATGCCTCAAACAAGGTACAAGAAACTGTCTGGGAGTGAATTAGATGAGATCGTCAAGAATATGAGCGGATGGGAATTGAAAGATGGAAAATTAATAAAGTCATTTAAATTTTCAAATTTTGTGGAGGCATTTGGTTTCATGACAAAAATAGCACTAGAGGCAGAAAAAATTAATCATCACCCAGAATGGTCTAATGTCTACAATACTGTTGCAATTAAACTGAGTACACACGATGCTGATGGAATTACTGATTATGATATCAAGCTAGCAAAAATCATAGACAACACTAATCATTAAAACCAAACGGAATTTATTAAATGAACTATAGGGCTAACATGTGATCAAAATTTATCTTATTCGTGTTTTTTTAGCTAAATCGTCGGAATACTACTTGTGGTAACTAAAAAATTCAATGATGATATATGTTCTCTGACATTAGATGAAGATTTGGATTAGTATGTTTACAACGATTCATTGGATCCCTTCTCGCTAATTAGTAACACTTGTTGCATCAACCAATCGCAGAATTTTATCAAATTGTCGTCAATTCTACACCAAAGGTGTATTGATCCCGGTAAAATCTCTATCCTACCTTTAGGAGAAAGGATCTTCAAGCCTTCTTTCCCTTCATACATATAAGCATCTTGCGGTGTGACATTTCCTAGCAATTCCATTGCTTTTTGTTTGATTATATCTCTGGGTACGGGAAATTTTTTTCTGAATTTATCTACCACTAGTCCCAAATTTTCCTTACCGTAGTTCTCAACATCGTAAATTTTTTTTGGGTCTGGAAAATGCAGGTTCAATGTTACGTTATATCTAGAACCAGTGAATTCGGACAGTTGGTTTACATATTGGTATGCGGTATTCGGGCTTTTCTTTAATGCCTGTTGAATCTCGCTATTGTGATATTTGATATTATATAACAGATCTGAATGTATATTGGAAAAACTCATCTATTGGTTAAAAATGTCCAATTAAATATATTATTGTACTGTCTGTATTTCGGTAAAAGGTACTTAATACACAATCCTATGATTACTGATTAATTCAAGTCAAATACACTTGGGTTAAGCTGACGAATGACACTTAAATCCTATCTATTATTATAGCACAATCATATGTTCGCAACCGATTCTAGTTCTGAACGAGCTACCAGCATTGAGGATTATCAAAACACTTGTACCGAATTTATTATTGACATCAGTAGAGACTATAAAGATTGGGTGGATAGATATCAATTAAGCGAGGAAGAAACTAACAAAAGAAAAGGATCCATCGACAATGTCGTCGCAACCACCAATAACTGGATAAGAAATTTTTGTAACACAATAAAGAAGGTTGACGTGGTCATGAATGATGGTATTAATAAAATGGCAGAATTCACTGCTGGATACCCGTTCCAATTTGAGGTTTCTATTAATTCTGAAAAAAGATACGCAAAACACAATCAAGGTAGAATAGCCCTGAGAGTAAACGCTATTCCTCAGGAAGGGAGAACTATTAGGTTGGGCAGGTACAACAAAAATGACTTGTTTCTAATAGCATCGAGTTCCCCTGTATTTGCCAAGGTTAGTGAGGAAAGCATGAAAGCAGTTGATATATTAGATGACTATGTAACACTCGACGCAACGACATGTGATAAGGGCAGTATTATTTCTATTACGATGATAGTTGAAGAAGTGAGAGACGGTTATGTTTCAGAAAGTAGAGGGTATTCAACGGTTATACAGATTATTTAAGTTACCAATTAAAGAGAAAAATTAGTCTAATATTGCAATCCGGATTCAATGTTTATAACCAGTTTATAATGTTCTTGCAAAATACTGAAAAAGGTTCAAAGAAACAGTTAAAATAAGCAATATTTTTTTCATCACTAGATGTGATGCGACGGTCGTCCAGTTTGGTCTAGGACATCAGATTGCCAATCTGGTAACCCGGGTTCAAATCCCGGCCGTCGCAAATAAATTTCCAGCCGGCAAGTTAACTCTTTGTCTTGTTTACCACTTGCATTATCTGATTGTAAGCACTTTGGGCACTATCTGTTCGTGGAAGTTGAATTACCAGCATGTTACCTTGAGAGACACTTTGAGAATCGCTGGGAGTTATAGCAATTAATCCCGTATTTGCTAAGGCTTCAAAAAATTCAGGCATTTTATTCGCATAAAAAAGGTAATTTTCATCAAACCCATAATCAAGGTAAGTCATCAGTACGTCGACAAATACGTGTCTGGAATCATGAAATAAATCCAAAAGCACATCAACGGCAAGTTTCTTACCCGCAACTTTCCTTATTATTTCATCATATCTTCTAGATTCAATTTGAACACATGGTATAGGATTGCCATTGTAGTCTATTAAGGATGCATCATATTTGTGCAAATTATTTCTAAAATCATCCAAAGTATGGAAATATCTCTTTGGCATTTTATGGAATATGTTAAACAATTGACCTATCTATTTATTCATTAATTCACAACTCAATAATTTGTAAACGGAGTCATTGATTTTGAATATATTCATGCAAAGTCCATTCTCAATAAATGAACAAATGATATGGTCAGTTACCCTAGTACTTTCATCATCTAAGTAATCAGTAAAGAGTAATCTTCATCCCATTATAACTACTTGAAAAATAAACTAATAACATTATCTTTGATTTAAAATTCTTGATAATGGGTAATCAGTTCGATTACACCGCAATTTAAATAAAAAAAATTTGATAATTTTTCATGTCTTCAGAAGAATTAGTTTTAGAGAAGATACTTTCAACAGGTACAAACGGAATAAAGAAATCTGATTTAAAGAAGGAATTTACTGCATTTGATTTAGACCAGACTTTAGAAAATTTAGTTAATGATGGAAAGGTCTGTATTGATAAAAAAGGTGCAACTTACTATTGCTGGACCTCGGAAGTCTACCTCACACATCTGAACAATGTCGATCCAAAATTTAGGATTCTAATTGAACGCATGAGGCTTATTGAGAGAAAATTGGACATTCACTCAAATAGCGTCAAAGATGCGCTAAATGGTTTAATTGATCTCTTAAAGACAGAAGGTGCAGATCCTAAAGCACTAGTCAATTTAGATAATTTCAAAATTGAGTTTGATACCATTCTGTCAAGGCCTACCAGCTCAATTGGATGGATTGAGCTTGGACAAGTTAGAAATGAGCTAAGTCAGAAATTCGAACTAAGCAAAAGCGAATTTTACGAACTGGTTGAACAACTCGTCAGCGCCTATCACAATGAATATGAGCTTTCTACCGGTGGAAGCGAAGGCGTGGTACTGAGAGGTCTACTCCACGGATATGTGAGGGGAATATGATAATGTATCCGTATGGACTAAAATTAAACCCATACCCAAGTAGCCCTACACCTTCATATATTGACAGCCAAATTCTTGGTGGAAAGACACACAAAGATGCCAAACAGGCCATAGTAACCTGCATTTCTGATCTATTTTCAAAGCTCGAAGGTACAAACCCAACCGATAGAGATTTTAGACTGATTACTATGATTCAAGATGTGGGTTCAGGAAAGACCCATCTTGCGTTTCACATTAAGGGACTTCCTGAGCTAATTGAAAAGGTCGTAACATCCTATGTTGATCTCTCTCAAGTTTCTCCCCGGGATATTCACAATATTTATGATTCAATACTAGGAGGATTTAGTCCTGCTGACATTGAAAGCTTGAGAAGAAACGTACTTTATTTTTTGTGCAAAAAAGCTGAATATCATGGAAACTCAGTAAGGAAGGCGTTTAACTATGGATTTTTGGATAATTTGAGCGGCAATAAACATCTTAAACAAAGAGCAGAAGAGATCCTAAAAGGCAAATATAGATTAAATTTTGAACATGTATCAGAAGTACTTGGTACTGAATTTTCAGAAATACAAATTGAAATCATCAAGTCGTTACTAGAGGATAGATTAAGATCAGATGTTGAGAAAATTAGGTCACTTGAAGGAGTAATAAAGAGTCTTAGTGCAATTGCTGATATGAATTTAAAACTTCTAAATAAAATAACAATATTTCAATTTGATGAATTTGATTCAAAGAAAGAATCATTGGAATTCATAAAAGCAATAATCAATGCACACATTCCATCTTCAATTCTTATGTTAATTCTCACTCCTTCCTCATATGATGAAATTAAGAAAGAGAATTCTTCCGTCTTTGATAGATTGGAAAAGGCAAATTATAAGATTGATCTCGCAGGATCGAACAGTCTAAGTGAATTAAAAGACATTATATTTGAATATATAAAACACTACGATAATAACGGAAATTTTGGTTCTGAACAAGAAAGTGCTCTTGAATCGAAAATAAGATTAGTCTATGATGAATTTCCTGACTTTAGGAATGTAAGGTCAATGTTGAATATATTTTACCATACTACAGAACAAGCTTCGAAAAAAGGTTCCTTTTTTCTAGATGAGTCAATAATTGATGAAGCCATAAAATCCATCTATCCTGGATCCAAAATAAGAGGAAGTTTGATGAATGTGCCATTATCGGACTTTATTCAGATAAAAAGAGGAGTAGATGACATTGAAACGATTGAGCCTAACATACGTGAAGCAATTCGTAATCTTTTGACATTAACAAAATATGAAGGTTATGTTAATGAGCTCAATTTTGACAACCACGTGGGTGAGGGAATAGATGTTACATACAGCGATAGTTATGGATCAAAAATTGCCGTATCGGTTGTAATCAAGAACGAACCAATAAAAACACAGGCTCAAATTTCAAATGCATCAAAGTCACTTAGTATTGTGGACAAACTCGTGGTGCTCACAGGAAATGCAAGTCGCCCTGTGGGGGGGATATCCAGAAATGGAAATGACGTTACAACAATTGTCAATATGGACAATACCAAAATTGTAGATTTAATATACTTTAATAAAAAATATAAAAAACAAGAAATTATAAATGATGATTTAGAAAGAGCTATAACTTTGGCCCGCTCTATAAAATTATGTTGAGTTTTGGACTGTATGGACAATCTTATAGACTATACATAACATTACCTCATCATGGAAGCGTTTCAATAGTACCACATATTGGAAAATGATCGCTGTATCCAGTATTTGGCTTTCTGTGCTTTGGAATTCGCCCGATAGTCCTGAAGTACTCAATCGTCATAGGAATTCCCTTCTACGCAGGAGTAAATTTTTCTGAGTTCATTGGAACAAAATATAAATCAAACTCTACGTAGTGTCCAAGTGCAATTGACATTAGGATCGAAAACAATATTATCCATTGTTAGAATTTATAGTTGGAAATTGGCAAACAGTATCGAAACTCGGTTTCTGAGTAGAAAAATATGCAAAAGTTAGAACTACTAATTCATTGTTGTAGGCTGCTTCCTTTACTGACAATTTTCATTTTGTGTTTCTTCTTTTTCATTCTAGATCAAAATGGACAGATATTGGGCCAAAACCAAATCCCAAGTAAATCCATTAATGAAAGGAGTATTGTAGACTATCCCTCGTTATTTGATAACAATCTGAAGATAGAGACCGTAGCCAGGGGTTTCGCTTTTCCGACTGGGATGGCATTTTTAGGCAATAATGAATTCTTACTACTCGAAAAAAATACTGGAAACGTGTATAGAATAACTGATGGTAATGTATCAAATGTAGTAGTTCATCTTAATGTCTCAATCGAAGATGAACGCGGATTATTAGGAATTGCAATATCAAAAAATGATAAATCAAAACAGGACAACCCCTTTGTTTTCCTTTATTTTACATCCTGTTCTCAGGTAAAGACTGATTCTTGTATTTCTCCTAATTGTGGGAATTATTTATACCGATATAAACTTGATGCTGACAAGTATGTACTTGTGGAGCCTGAGTTAATCCTTGAACTGCCTTCTCTGCCAGGACCAAGTCACAATGGTGGAGTGATAGATATCGACAATGAAAACAATGTTTATGTAACTATTGGAGACTTGCAACCAGGCGCATTTAACAAAAATCAAACAGGGTTTGATACTATGGCTCAGAACATTTTGAATGGAACTGTTCCCGATGGTCGTGCGGGAATAATTAGATTAACTCAAGATGGTAAACCCGTTGGCGACGGAATTCTCGGAGATGATTTTCCCCTTAACATGTACTACGCATATGGAATTAGGAATAGTTTTGGGATTGATTTTGATTATATATCTGGTAATTTATGGGATACTGAAAACGGCCCTCGATTTGGCGATGAAATTAATTTGGTTGAACCAGGATTAAATAGTGGATGGGAAAAGGTTCAAGGAATTTGGAAACTTAACCAGACAAAAAACAAAAATGTTACGTATGATCAATCCGATGAAAATATAAAATTGGTTGATTTTGATGGTAAAGGAAAGTATAGCGCTCCGGAATTTGTGTGGGAAAAATCGATTGGTCCTACTGCTTTAATATTTTTAGAATCCGATAAATTAGGAGCAGAATATAAAAATGATATTTTTGTAGGTTCCGTAGAAAAAGGGATAATTTATCATTTTGATTTGGCTGATGATAGGAAATCGCTATCATTAACAGGTGATCTTGCTGATTTGGTGTTTAATAAAAAAGATAATGGCAGCCAAATAATATTCGGACAAAATTTTGGGATTGTAACAGATATGGCAGTTGGGACTGATGGATACTTATATGTCGTATCAGGCGATCGGGGAACGGATGAAGGTGCGGTATACAGAATAGTTCCCAATACGAAATAGCATTTAAAGTTGGATTGGCACCATAAATAAATATCACAATTAATTAGTATACCTGAATGCACTCAGAAAGGATCTCGGTATCAAATCTAATGAATCGAAAAGTCTAAACAAATTTTGAAGATAAAAATATTATGAGCGTATGTGATATTGTTACAAAATACCGATTGCAACGACCTTGACTTGCATTGAAGGCGATTGAATTCTTACCGACTAATCCCACGAAACCTATGGCTGAAATTATTGCTATCAGAGCCAATTCGGCAGTTGAAAATCCCATTCGCTTGAATAAGAACTAGAATTTTATAACCTTTGACGACGGGAATTAATGAATGGCCTTCATGCCCGGCTGGGAGGATACTTTAGTGGTTTGTTGGCCCCATTTTATATATTCAGCGATAGTATTTGGGAACATAGTTTGTGCTAAGGTTGATATGAATCATTTTCAGAAAGGTACCAAGCAATTTTGAATCCGCAACTAATTCCATTATACATAGGTGTAATAGCCCGCTCTGGTCTAATGTACGCGATATATTCTTCCATCTTCCTTACCGTATGCAAGAACATACAGATAGCCGTCCGGTCCAACCTCCAAATCTGATATACCTCCGAATCCATGCCCAAATATGATGCTTGATAGTTCCTCCTTCTTGTCGGCTACTTTATCATCAAGTGGTTCATTCAAATCTAATGATTTTCTGTTTTGACTTAAATTGAAGATATATATGTTACCAGATTTTATGTCTCCTACTAAAATATCATTTTCATATTCTAATCCAAGCTTATTGGTATTAAGAAATTCTAAAGCTGTAGGGGCTACCGAGCGGTCCCAAGTAAATTCTGGCGAGCTGTAATTTCCCTTGCTATTAAAATGAACTAATTCGCTAGGATTCACAGGGGCAACATCTGATTTACCCATCGCAGCATCCACATACCAAATGCCCTGTACCTTTTTCCAGCCACTATTAAAACCCGGCTGAACCAAATTCACCTCGTCACCAAAATCAGGACCATTCTCTGTATCCCAAAGCATTCCTGTAATTGGGTCAAAATCAATCCCAAAGCTGTTCTTTATTCCGTATGAATAATAAAGATTAAGAGGATGATTACTACCAAGCAGGCCATTTCCGACAGGTTGACCATTTTGAGTTATCCTGAGAATCCCTGCTCTGCCATCTACCTCTTTGCCGGCTTGAAAGTTCTGGGCGAGTGTTTCATAAGGTTGGCTCTGATTGTCGCTTGAACCTATCATGTCACCTATTGTAATGTAGAGATTGTTATCGGGACCAACCTTTAACACTCCGCCATTATGTCCTGGTCCTGGTTCCCATGGTAAATCTAACAGTAATTTCGATCCTGTCAATTTACTTCCATTTTCATCTAGTTCATAGCCGTAAACTCTGTTTCCAAGTATCTGGTCATTTGCTGGATCTTTCTCAGTGTAGTAAAGAAATAGGTGAGTTTTTTTACTAAATGGATCCTTTGAAATTGCCATACCGAGTAATCCTCTTTCATCTTTACTAGCAACAGGAACTGTAACAAGTGGCTCTATATTTTTCACACCATTTACAATCCTTTCTACCGTACCTTCGTTTTTTTGTGCTACCAAAACATCATCTATCCCGAGAAATATCATTGATGTCGGTTTTTTAAGTCCACTAAAAACTAAGTCAACAGTTAGATTTGAATCATTTAAGACAGGTTTGGAAGTATTGGCACTTGCTCTGCCTGCATATACAGATGAATCATACCCAAGAATACTGAGTACAATAACAAAACTAGTAATTGTTAGAAGAAATGTTAGTGTTAAGTAGATATCTTTGCCCAATTTATTATTGTGACCTCCAGGAATTTTTTTGTTGTATGTGTAGAAGGACGAGCATATCCGTAAAACTATGATAGTAATTTATAACAACATATAAAAGGTTAAATTCACGCAACGACCGATTCTGGTAATTATGAATAATACAAATCCTATCGTTAAATCTGTCAACTTACCAGAAATATGTTATCTCTAACATGGCAGTGCTCTATTAAGAATCCAATTAATGCTGTTTGAACCCACGAATATCTATTTATAATATGGATTACCTCCCAGTTAATTGACTTTGAAGTACAGCACGAGTTTTGCTACATTATTGCCCATCTTGGCCTTGGGCTTTTTAATGGCGTTTGTGTCTGTTCTTTCAAGTGAGCATGCGTTTGCAACAGGACTGCCCACTAAATCCACCGATAGCAAACGAACCGCAGATAAGGTTGTAATTTTTATTTTCTCCGATGGGCTCAAAAGCCAATTTACTAATGCAAAACCAATCCTTGACAAGTATGGATTCAAGGGGACTTTTGATGTAGTGTGCAACTATGTCGATACGAAAAATGGTTATATGGACTGGGATGAAATAAAGGAATTACATAATGAAGACCATGACATCGGCTCGCATAGCATGACACATGCACGTCTTACAGACCTTTCAAAGGAATCCATAGAGTATGAAGTTGGAGAATCAAAAAAATGTCTCGATGATTATGGGATAACCCCTACAAGCTTTGAATACCCATTTAGCACCGGGTCTGAGGATAAGAATATTGTCGATATCATTGCTAAACATTATGAGTTTGCAACTAGAGGAAACGATCCGCTGATGTTTTTAAAGTGTGATGGTCTCAAGCAATATGGCCAGGACGATTGTAAAACATTTGCAGACAATGGTACCCCTACTTATACCAACAAATATTCTATAAGGAATTGGAGTCATGATTTTGAAATTGTAGAAAATTCGTATAGTGATTCTGAAGCATTGGATAGATTCATTGAAGTTGTAAACAGTCAATCAGAATACAATAAAGATGGCAACATAAACGCGATACCAATCATCATGTACCATGATATCGGTGATGATAACGAAGGTGCAATAACTAATGTAGATTTGTTTGGAAAGGAAATGAAATATCTTCATGATAATAATTTTCATGTGATAACGATATCTGATCTCTCATACGACGAAAATAATGATTATTTATATGTAGAGGATGTTGCACTAGAACCAGAATTACCTAGTAAAAACGTTACTGCTCCTATTGTTAAACCAACAGAGAATGTCACAGTTAATGTTACCGCTCCAATTGAAGTGCCAGAAATAAACGCTACTGCCAATGTTACCGCTCCAATTGAAGTGCCAGAAATAAACGCTACTGCCAATGTTACCGCTCCAATT
>JAICQW010000034.1 GCA_025937665.1 Nitrososphaeraceae archaeon
ACTGTTTATTAGTAACCTCTGTTTTAGCTGAGGGTTCCCTCCGCACTTCTTTGTCATAAGCGTATTTACTATAGATTGCGCGCGACATCTCCAGCGCCTGGTAGTTAACATCTATACAAATAAGATTATTAGTGCAGCTGTATTCTAGGTTCCATTGCTCTGCTGGACCTGACAGGCCACTTCCAATATCTAATACATTCTTTGCAGTATTAAGTTCAGCCATGTTCCCTGTAAGCGTGCATAATGCTTCCTGTGCTTGTTTAATACTCGTAGTTTCTTGAGTCCAAAAACCAAAATTGATCATATTTGTCCGACTCAAAATTCTCGCATACGACATGAATGCTTGGTATATATTAACAACGGCACGCTCATCCCGTCTGAGTAGCGATAACAGCGTATTTATTGCATTTCGCATTACTGTTTTGCCTGTTAATAGGTTCCTTATGAATACCTTTTCATACTCAAAATATCATTTCAGTTTTAATCAAACTTTCAAATTTACTTGTAGATGTTAGGATGCAAGTTGATAAGAATTTGGTTCCAACTAAGGCTATAGGTAAATATTCAATCGAGAATTTTTCTGGTTAATCGGGGCGAGTGATAAATTTAGTCTTGTTACTGGATCCTAATACTTATTGTGGATAATCTGGAATCAAAATTTTCTTCTCTAGACCAGCGAATTCTAGTTCGTCGGCATACGATTGTATATTTATTCGGAACATTCTCGATTCGTGCTTGATACTTATCAATACTTCACCAGTGTTCTTCCAATGGTATTAGGAACAAACTGCTGATGACTAGAATCCCTACCAACATTCCTATTGTACAAATGTTCGATTTTATGTATTTTAATGGTTTCATATGACTATTTCGCATGGGCACTATTACTATCATTGTGATCATTCAAGCTGAAAACTTAAACCCCATGATGATATCTTAACATCGCAGTAATGTGGGATGAAAATGTCAATACTGGGTTAAATCAAATTTACAATTCGATTATTTATTTTGGTTTCTTTGACTATGCTAAAGTCTCTATTAATCTCAATTTAGCGATATTACTATGTATTACTGCATTTCAGATAATAAATCCTTTTTATAGTACGAGGAGTTACTTGCCTAACATTTAAAAACTATAATCAACTGCCTTAATTAGTTCATGAACGGATTACAAATAGGATCTTTACCGGTTCACAAGTCATCAGTTGTTATAATTACTTTAAATCTGCTCATTTTGACCAGTTTTCTCTTTTTTTTACAAAGTTACCAAACTGCTTTCTCTCAAGCAGGAAACGATCTAGGATTCCCTACAAATACTGACAATATTACAATACCTAACTTATTTGCCTCAAACGAAAACCTGGAATCATCCCAGTCGGCTTCCGGGTTTGTAGCAAACGGAAAAATAAATACTGTTATTGACGTGCCAAATGGAAAATGGCTTGCTGCTGGCAATTGGAGCATTATTGTGAACAACGGTAATGTTACTTCCTTTGATACTAAAATGACTTGGTACAATAGTAGCGGTACTAATGCGCACACTCACGATCTGACAAACTTCAAGTCAGTTTCTGACAATATGCAAGCGGTTCCAATGAATTTAACCGATAAACAAAAAACTATAGAAGGATTTACAGACGTCGGGTCCAATGGCAGAACCACATGGTTTGAAGTTCCGACAACAATTACAATTAATGACGGCAAGATAATATCTATTTCTGTAGATGACAATAAGACCAACGGTCACTTCGCTGGACAGCCACTCCTAGGTATAGTTGATTCGTTTGTACCTTGTTCTGATGTACCAGGACCCAATATGGAATTCTTACCTCCTTGTAGTCTAAACACTGGAGGTGAAGATTATCCTGTCATGACGAACGATACCGCAGCTTTTCCACCTTCAAATCAATTTATGCCTGAAGGAACTTTTCCAAGTGAAGATCCCTCACAAGGATTTCCAGGTCAGGGATTCCCAAGTGAAGATCCCTCACAAGGATTTCCAGGTCAGGGATTCCCAAGTGAAGATCCCTCACAAGGATTTCCAGGTCAGGGATTCCCAAGTGAAGATCCCTCACAAGATGGATCATCGCAGAGACAATCCCAGAGTGATGATGATGATCAAACAGATGAACAATCCAGTGAAGATGACAATCAAACAGATGAACAATCCAGTGACGATGACAATCAAACAGGAGGACAATCGAGTACTGACAACCAAACAGAAACTGAAACGATCAACCCGAACTGCACTGAAATGGACATTGAAAATGTAACTGCCAGTGGTTTTGAAAGTGATCCCTCTGACTACCATCCTCCTGGCGATGCAATAGATGGTGATTTGACGACCTGGTGGTCTAATAATGGAAATGATCCCTGGATACAGATATCTCTTGTTGAGCCTAATCCTGTTTGTGGTGTAGCAGTTACATGGAACAAGGGAGATGAAAGGGATTATTCATTTCAAATAGAAATATCTGAGGATGGTAACAACTTTGAAAAGGTATTGGAAGGGGCCAATGATAATGAGTCGACGGAACAGGAGATTTATCCATTCGACCAAGAAGTTAACGGAAAGTACATTAAACTTACAATAACTGACACAAGTTCAAATGATGGATGGACTAGCATACAGGAAATAGACGCGCTTGGACTTACTGAACCCTAGTAGAAATGATATTTGTTGTTCCTTCGCCAAGACTCAATTAGCCCTGTTTCATTACCAAACAGTAAAACCACAAAATCCTTTTATACCACTCGGCAAAAAGTGAAATATTGAAAAAAGCACTAATCAGCCTATTTAGTTTAGTGATATTAACATTTGTTACAGGTCTGGTTATCGAGAATATTCATGCGCTATCGAATGTACATGAAGCAACCATGACTTCTAACATTGCTAAAAATTTTCATCCTTGGAGTATGATTACCTCATTTGCGTTACTGTACTTGGATGACATAACAATGAAAAACTCAGAGGCACAATCAAGCGATTCATTCAAGTATACAAGCGTTAGCTCAACCTCGGAAACTAGGACCGTACGAACTGATTTTAGCTATACTCACGGATTCAAATTTAAAAATACCTATACGAATTATTATCACGTAATCCCAGACAAATACATTCCCGACTTTATTCACGATGGAGGAGTTCTTGAATTTTCAACTGCTGGGCGGTGTGGAGGAATGGCATATGCAGCTCTAGATTACTGGTATGCTAAACAAAGAATTCCTGGTTGGGATGTAACTCCAACTGGCGCGAGTCAACCAGGAAATCCCGCAGCTCTGCCAACTCCATCAAACGACGCTCCTTTGTCAGAGTATATTCTACAAAGGCTTCATGACAGCCTGGACATAAGCCTCCTAGGAATACTCAAGGGCCTAGTGAGTATAGGACTGACTTTCTCACCTGCTTCATCAGTGAGTAACATGGAGGAAATACCCAGATACATCTATCTGTTCTACGGACCAACTGAGAATAAGGGTACCATTTTCGGTGAATGTACTGCAGGTTGTTTACCAGGAGTAAGACCATTGACTGATGGAGAAGTCATCAAGGCGACAAAGATTTTGGACCAGAAGAGACCGGTTGTATTAGGGCTGGTCCATAATAGCGCAATAACAAAAAGTCATCAGGTTGTAGCATATGGATACCATTATGATAAAGCATATAATGCATACACTTTCTTCATATGGGACAACAATAAACCGGGTATGGAAATAAAGGCTTCATGGTATCCGGGTGTCCAATATGGAAAATTACACTATTGGTACCAGTATTTTGATAGTAAAAAGGGATTTGTATCGACACAATTTGATACCTATGAAAAAAACTGGAAAGGTTTCTTTGTTGAGGATTATACTCCAAAAACGCCTCCAACAATGTTTATTGATATTGATATAGATGGTGTAGACGACTCAAGGGACAATTGTGGCAAAGCGAATCCAGATCAACTAGATACAAATGGAAACGGTGTGGGTGACGCCTGTGAAGGTGGTGACATTGACAATGATGGGGTAGTTGATTCAATAGACAACTGTAAATGGGCTGCCAATCCCGATCAAAAAGACACAGATGGCGATGGTGTAGGTGATGCGTGCAAGGATGTTATCCTTTAGAGGACACTTTATCATGAGTCCTTGTCTACTGGGGGGCAATTCTAGTCGTTCCTTAATAAAGATTGAAAATAGTAGAATCGTATTTGCAAATTACAAGAGAAAGAAGGAAACTAATAATGTTTCTCACAACAATATAACCCGGAACAGTAGAACTTATTTTGATAGCTGTACGTACAAGAAACTTAAATAGACGTTGATATATTGATTCGTTATGAAGCCCATCATGGCAAGTAATTTGATAATTGTTGTAGCGTTGGTTACTGCGTTATATCTGAATCCAGCGCTAATTGGCAGCTCTTTTGCAACTACAGGACCGTCAGAAGGGGTCGACGAATCTATTACAGAGATGTTTGAAGATGCTGTGGAAAACCAGACTAATGCACAAGAAAATAATAACGATTCTAGTAGCCAAGAAAACAATCAACAAGGTAATTTCTGTCTAAAAGGTACTGGGCCTGGCACTGACAATCCTTGTATTCCTTGCACTCCTACTACAAGTTCTAGTCCTGGAGAATCTGAATGTCCTGTGTTACCAGAAGGAGAGACAATGTCAAATGAGACTAAACTTCCCTCAAGGGATCCTCAAACTACATCGAATAATCCCAAACTACCATCATCTTTGTCTAACTGGTTTAGTTCCGGGATACAAGAGCTAGAAAGAGAAAAAACAATCCCTTCAGGAACGGGCAAAGCACTACAAGCATTCCAACAAAGTAACCCCAGCGAAATGTTAAAAATTTGCAAAGCAATTTCCAAAGACCCGAGTGCTGACATAAAGTTAGCTGACTGTAATTCATTACAGACAGGCGGTGAAAAGGCCGAAGAACTTAGATGGATAATTGCGGGCTGGACTGCTGGAAAATTAATCGAGTCGGCTGAGTCGGCTGAGGATAATAGTACTTCTGCTGATACACCCTAAGACCACCATAGTTGGACATTCAAGGTCCACAAAAGCGGTCCTCTTACTGAATTTAGTTCTATACTAGGAACTGAAAAATGAGTTTGTGTTCACTTATCATGACTCTTCTGGAACTTCTTCCTCCTTTTCCTTCTCGTCTTGCTCGTCCTGTACAGCGTCTTCTAGCTCATGGGTTTCATCTTTGATTTCTTCTCTCTCTTCCTCTATAACTTCTTTTTCAGATTCGTCGCTCATGGTACAAGTAATAAGAATACAAGCTATAATAACAAAATGATTACTGTCACATTTTTTGCAGGTACCGATACCACCTTCGATGTGGCATCAAACAGTAGTGATGTAAACCTATTTAGAAGATAAACCTTAAATCTAAAAGGTCGTTTTTTACTATGAGAGAAAATGACCAGTAGTAATGCTAAGGATTGGAAGGTTGAAGGTGATTATTTTGAAGGTTGCAACTGTGACTCAATTTGTCCATGCATATTTTTGCAAGACCCTGACAAAGGTTTTTGCAATGCTGTTGTAGCATGGCATATAGAAAAAGGTCACTTCCAACAAACACAACTTGATGGGCTAAACGCCGTTGGTGTTTTTGTAGCGCCTGGAAACATGTTTACAGGACCAAAGATGAAGGCTGCTTTTTACCTGGACGAACATGCAAACCAAGAACAAAATGATGCTTTATCCAAAATATTTTCTGGGCAATCCGGTGGTTTCTTTGCGGTAGCAGCTAACCTCATTGGAGAGATGGTTGGAATAAAGTCTGCCCCGATAACATTTGGAATGGAAGGAAAACGTCGTTGGGTACGCGTGCCAGAATATATGGAATTAGAGATAGAGGCATTGAAGGGAAACGATCCCAACAAAGATAGTCTGGTAACAAATCCATCCTTCACAGTAGCTCCTGGATATGATCCTGTAATAGCGCGCTCTACCAAACATACCTATAATGATTTTGGTTTTGAGTGGGATTCCTCAGGGAAAAATGGTTTCTATTCTCGATTTAAGTATGAGCCCTAAACTTCCTTGCCAAATCTAACTTGAGTTCAATTTTCCATGACGGTATAAGATGTCAACTCAATTGAGTCAAGTGTTGATTGGATCTCCTTTAGCATTGAATCAAATTTTTCCTTTGGATTAAGAAATATTATTGCAAACAAGTCATCTTGTTTCTGTGTTAAAATTAACATCCCTTTAAATGGAACATCATAACCTTGAGGTATCTCACTTAAAAAATCATTTTTTGGTATTATGCCCGAGGAAGAATTCAAGAGTTTTGAAGGAGAAGAAAGGTTCAGGAAATATCTATGACCTAGGTTACTGTGACCAAATGTTACCTTATCTGAATATTCCAGTATATCTTTATATTTTAAATACCCTGTCATAAAAGGACCAACAAGGAATAATGGAATTCCCAAGTTGTCAGGAGCCTTAATTATTGCAAAGACGCTTTTTGTAGAATTTTGAAACCAAACCATTGAAGTAGAATTATTGTTAGGACTAGGTTCCCAATTGACAGGATGAGTCACTTTAATTTCGTTCTTAATCTCACCGACAGTAATGCTGGGAGCTGATAGTAACGAAAATGTCATTACTAAAGCAAGCACAATTAGAATTCTATTCAATCAGTTTCACTTGATTATTATTTCCATTCGCTTTAGTGCAACCTTAAGAAAACGTCCAATAAATTATCATGAATTGCTTCTCATTTATTGAACTTATCCATGTCATAAGAATGAAACTTTCAGTAATTTTGGAGAAGCTAATTCGACCCTTTTACACCGGGAAGCTATTCGTGCTAGAAAAATATGGTGTTAAAGTAAGGGCTAACCACGCTTGTAGGCCTTTGCTTCTTCTTTAGTAACACTGAACCAGACTTTGTTTCCGTCGAATTTTACGACTTTGTCTCTTGGCAGAAAAAACTTGTCTTTATCGACAACTCCTCTTTTTGTTTCTACAAATTGTTCATTTAGATCTTGTACCTCACCTAAGTCGTAGTCGTCCAGCCCTCTTGCTTCCTTCTTTTTGATATCATCCCAGTTTATTAATTCGACCATAGATATTTTATCGCAACATTTCATATAAGGATTGAAAGTCTGGTTTCAGATTGGTCTGATTCATGGTTATTTTGACGATATTACTTAGAATAACCTTTTTCTAAATTTAAATACATGTAAGCGTCTTACAATTAAATTTATAGCTAAATAAGACAAACATGATGCTATGATAGATGCTACTGTAGCAGCCTGTACTGGCTGATATTCTATTCTCAACAATTCAAGTAGGATGAAGAACCTTGATACATTATTAATAATATCAAAAATAGCATCAGCAAATATCATCTTTGTTACTATTTGCTTTAGGATATCAAAGTTATATTTACCAGTAAGTGTTTTTGTATATTTCTTCTTATTATCAAGATGAAAAAGAATAACAAAAATTACTTTGGAAGAGATAAATCCGGATATTACAGTTAATGTAGAAGTTGTAAAATCATCATTGGAATATTTCGTAGATACATATGCAACGATTAAACTAACAATAAAACCGACCGAACCTGAAAGTAGCAGATTCTTATTGAGGGATATGGTGCTAGTATACTTCTCATAAAATTTTGTAAGGTAATCTGTTATTTTACCTCCGGGTTTTATTTTCAACTAATATTCTATATGGCAAACAATCATTTATGAGTATTTACATCAAATAACTTTTTTACAAGAATTTTGTTACTAATGGATGTTGATCTTGCTAAAAAAGGCCGTTTTTAATTAATTCCTCTTGATAGACAATTGTCACAATACTTTTCCACAAGCGTGGCATCAATCATGTCATAACTTGCTATTTGAGTTGCAATATCACCACACATAGAACAGTAACCACCTGCTTTCTCAACCATAAACCTTTTTTTTGAACCTTGAGATGTTGTAGGGTCTGAGAGAATGTCTTTAAATTCTTTGAGTTGCTCCTTGGATCTAAATACTGGTTTCACTGTTGGGATTGGTCTTTTTTTGTTATTACGAGGATTATTTCCGTAAAAAGATTCATACATGTATATAATACACGCTGATAGTATATCTATCTATGTGTTTAGTGTCAGACATTTATTAGGCCTAATATTGTTTTTGTTTTCTAGTATTTGGCAACAGAATCAATTCTATATATACAAATGAGTATGGTTTGTTAATAATATTCGGTTTTCTGATAGAGGGTAAATATGTCATGTTTTACTATGTATTGGAAAAAGACATTAATCAAATTCTCTTAATGTTGCAGACATGTTTATATGTTACGAATGCGTAGTAATAGTATGTCAAACGATTTAAATGAGTTAATTGCAAGGAAAGATAAGCTAGAGGGACAACTCCATCATGAATTATCATCTGATTATAACGAATTGATGACAAATTTGAGTGAAAGTTTTCGCAATATGCATGAAAATTCAGTGCAATATTATAAGCAAAAGGCAAATGAAGAGCTGGATAAAATGGAAAAAAACATACAATCAGGTAATAAATTGGGCGCTATAAACGAAAAGCTACTGGCAGACACATACTTATCGTTCGCTACAACCATTTAATTTTTTTAACAATTACCGTTATTTCCTTTAAGACTAGCTTATATTCAAAATTCTTATCAAAAAATATTATTAAAAGCTTCATAATTTTTTAGTTTTTAATGTAAGGTTCTCCGTTGACGAATCTCGAGAAATAGTAAAAAACTACCTGGCTAAACTAGATATCAGCGACGAAAGCAATGAAGCCGTTATTAGTAATCTTTAATCCGCGTAGTATCCCAGAGTTTTACAAAGCCATCGAAAAGATAAACGGGATCTCTAAACTGTGGATTAAATATTTTCCACAAGACGAAGCATACAACAAAGCAAGAGAGTTCTTTCTGCAAAGTGACTATACTCATTTTATGATCCTGCCCGACGATCTTATTGTGACTCAAAAAAATGTTGATGCAATAGTAAATTCTGACGAGTCTTATGATTCCATATCTGGCTGGTGCAATAACAACGGCCGTGATGATACCAATATTGATACTAACATCTCGGCTTTCTTGCCTCCAGACCCGCCCCGCACAGCAACATATGAAGGCTACCGTTGGTTTAAAATAGCATACTTTGAATCGTTGCTATCGAAAGTAAAAAATTCTAACGCCATAATTCCAGTTTTACATCAAGGGTTTGCTCTGTCGCGTCTGTCAAGAAGACTTGTTGAGCAAGTGCCATTTAGGACGGATGCGGGTTGCTGTGTTGATTCTTGTCTTTCGTTAGATCTAATGAAGTTTAAAGTTAGGTTTACTCAATACGTTGATATTCGTATCAGAATGAAACATCTCAAGATTCCTCGTAGTGAATTGTTGGTAGGAAAAGAAAAGGCCAAAATTATATTTGAAAACTAGTCAGCTACTGTAGACTTTGAACATCTAAATTTCTTGTCTAACATGGGTTCCATTACATGGTATTCATCTTTATCTTTATTGTGTAGCGAGCTATTGGAAATAGTATAACGAATTTATATTCTATGGATACGAATATGAGAACTAGAAATGAAGGTTAATGACTGTAGTCATTGGGCATGCAATAGGGCAGATAATAAATGCGTAGGATGTGGTGCTATAATTTGCCCTGTATGTCTGAAAGAACCTATAAATTGCAAATGTGAAAATAAAGATATATGCTGCTCATCATGACTTCGAGTTCAACAACTTTTGCATTAAATCTGTAAATCCTAGATTTTGTTACTGTATTTTTAAACTGTCTACTGCGTCCATAATTACTTGAGTTGCATGTCCTCCAAAATTAGCCTTACAATAGTTTTCATTCCTTAGCTTTGAGTCAAACTTGCTTGTCCTTATCAACTCTGAAACCCTATTTACTGCAGCTAGATAATTCATAGAAGATATCCAAGTCAGTATGATAGCACACTTATCGCAAACATGAACCTTAACATTACTACCATATATTTCCCCACAAAAGACACATTTGCTATATACTATTGAACTACCGGATCTGGGCGCATTAATACCAAAATGAACTGTATTAAAGCACGCGATACATAGGTGTTGATTACAGGAAGAACATGAGTGATATTCTTCATGTTTATTACATTTTTCACAAACTGTCAACGCTTACAAGCACCACCATGCAAAAGCCATTCCGGAGAAGCAATTGTTGTCATGAACTAACATATTCATTATATTCTACTACTATTGTTAATGTGCAATCTCTCTTATATCTAGGTACTCCAAATAAACGCCAGGCCATTATTATTTTTGAAATCAGCTCTCTGTACTGTCTTTAATAGTGTAGACAGTAGGTCTGTGCTTTATGGTTTCAGGGCTTTGACCGCTATCTCCACATTGAGAACACGTATAAAATCCATCGTCCTTTTTCTCCATATCTTTAAGTCTTTTGATTAAACTTACCAGGGTTTCTAGGCCAATGGTTTTTTCAAAGGCTCCAGATCGCTCAACTCTCTAAGTTCATCTATTTCCGTCTCGAAGGCTGTGATAAATATTATCTTGATATTTTTATCCATATTTTTCAATTTTCTTACAAATTCTATACCTGACATTTCTGGTATCCGTATATCCGTTAATACTAGCGAATACAATTTGGGGTTCATCATCCTACTCGAAAGCGCTATACCGGCACCAATGAATGCCTTTATCCTCCACCCTTTCGATTCCAAGTAACCCTGAAGTAGATCAAGAATGTCTGGTTCGTCATCAACTATCATGATATATTTTAAGGTATTCTCGAGACTATTTGGACGTCCCGGGACTTCGTTGGTATGGTCCAGACACGATGATATATGGAACGTCCTCTTAAATAAAATTAGATTATAAATTTTTGGTTCAGTCCAATAAAATCGCTACCTGATGAACGATTAAGGGTTACTAAAATCCAGATTCTCCAGGAATAGGTGGATTTTTCGTTTCAGGCAGATCAATGGTGCTGTAGTAATCCTCAAAGGTTGCCTTTAGAATTTTGAATGCCAGACCTTCTTCATATGGTCCTTTGGATATTGCTTTTAGAATACCCCGCTGAACTGATTTTAGTCTTCTCTTATCCAACATTATATCTTGTGGAATGTCGATCTTTAATTCCATTTTTAATAATACGCCTTTAGTCTTAACCAATGATTACGTTATAAAATCGATATTTAAAAAGATAAGTCTATTTCTTTGCTAACATAAGCACCACCAGCTCCAAAATCTATTACTTAATTCGGAATTTTTTTTCAGAAATTTTAAGAGTATCAATGGCATATAGTAATTATTGGAACGAACTTACACAATAAAATTAAGTGTAGTTATGATCCTAATCATTGCCATTGTTTTTTCGAATTCCAATTTCATTTGTATAGCGAATGCCCAAACAGCAAATACGAAAGACGTTTTTAAAGTAATTGTTACTTTATCGGGTATAACAAGTTCAACAAAGGATATTCTTATTTTAGTAAATATTAAAGATGAAACGAAGTCCAAGCTATTCAACGCTCAAGATCCACAAATAAAAGGCGCAGATAAGGTAAATTACACGATAACGTTTCCAGGATCAACTATCGACGAGGATGATGAGTATACTGTTTGTATTATGAGCATAAAAGACTTCAAAGTTCAGTGCGACAATGCAAATAATTCTGCACTGAAAAAACCTGAGTTTGTAGAGATTAATCTGACAGCGGAGAATTCAAATAAAAAAGACAAAGATAAAGGCGATAAGAACGCTTAGGCCTGCCGTTTTGGTGACTTGCAGACATTGTTCCTTTCTGATTTTTATATTAGCAGATACTGTATAATCGAACTAATTTCTGGGCTTTCAGTTAATCTTTCTGATAGCCCTGATATTGGATTAGTCCACATTGTATAGTAAAATACTATTAACATGTTTAAGTTAACTCTGATGTTGACAAAAAGTCTTAAAGTCACCGTCTTGCTTGGGTTCTTACTCGCAGGAGTCGGACATATCTATTTAGGTTTTATAACACGGGGAATAATCATTCTCATTATTGGAATAGCATTTGGGTATGTCGTATCATCTTTTGTTCCGTTTCCATTGAGTTGGCTACTAATTGGCCCTTATTGGATCTGGCAATTAGTAGACGCATACAATCTCTATAAAAAGATGACATTTGAAAAAACTTGAGCGAACAATTAAGCGAACAATTGATTTAATATTTTGTTTCATAGAACCGATTTATATCATAAGGCTCTTGAAGTATTGTGTCAATTAATTACAATGGAAAATGTGAGCACTGTGGCAAAGGCAACCAGCGTGTAACTCTGGATGTTCATATTCATGACATACCCGGAACACGGGGATGCGAGCACTGGTGTTTGGAGTGTGTGCGAGGTCTCGGTAAAGAAAAAACCGCACGAAAAAGATCCGGCAAATAACTCGGAACTTGGTTGGTAGAATTTATTTTGTAAGTTGTATTGAGTTGTAAAGTTAAATAAGAGCAAGGATGCCTTACAATCTTGTTAAACTTTATCTAATACTTGGTATCAAAGTAACTCCTTGTCTTTCGATGCCTGGAAGAAAATGATGGATGAACAGAATAGAATAATTAACGAAGCATTGAGAAGTCAATCCCAAATGCTAAATGATGCGATCAAACAGTTCAGTGAAAACAATCCCCGAATGATTATTAATGCAATACAACAGCAAGCGGAAATTTTTAACCAAATAATTCAACAGCAGGGTCGGATATTTGCTGACGCCATGAAACAATTCGACGAAAAAAAGACTAAGGCGTTACAAAATGGGACTGATTTATCGAGTAATATGAACAATGAGAAACAGCAGAAAAAGAGAAAATAGTAACAGGTAAATCGTCATTTAATCCTTTTAATACTCAATATGAATAAGAATTATAAGCACGCTACAAATAGGTCTAAGAGATGGGACCTCTCGTCCTTGTCGTCTAATATCAAAAGTTCTGCGATAGAAAGCTTTGGAAAATCACTCTTACTTCCTATCGATGTAATCTTAGGCTGGATTTTTACCAATTACAAGAGACAGAGAATATTCAACAGAATTAGTAATACTATAGTAATCAAACTAAAGCCGGGCCAAGAATCAAGTGGGAATATCCGATATAGAAAGGACTAGCTCAGGACAGATCTAATGATGATAAGTTAGAACGATTCGGGTCA
>JAICQW010000315.1 GCA_025937665.1 Nitrososphaeraceae archaeon
AATAAGGAATGAACCTAAACACCATACGAAACGATTTGGAAAATACTGCCGGACGGGTAAATGAATTTATTCTGTCTTACCTTGAGGGGAGTCCGAAGGAACTCTATTCCGCATCAGGTCATTATATCTCAAGTGGAGGCAAGAGACTCCGGCCGTTTATTGTGTTGAAATCCTGTGAACTTTTTGGAGGAAAATCAGCAAAAGCAATGCCGGCTGCAGCAGCAGTGGAACTCGTACATAATTTTTCTCTCGTTCATGACGATATTATGGATAATGACAACATGCGGCATAACGTTCCTACTGTACACTCCTCTTACGGGATACCGTTGGCTATTTTAGCTGGTGATATTCTTTTTTCAAAGGCATTTCAGCTGTTATCAGTAGTAGGACTGAAAGAAGGCATAAGCGATAAATCCATATCTGAAATGGTAAGCAGGCTGTCAACAGCCTGCATTAACGTATGTGAAGGACAGGCCTTAGATATGAATATGACATATGAAAATGAAAAGTCTTATTCTCAAGCAGACTATATCAGAATGATAGAAAAGAAAACTGCGTCGTTGTTCGAACTTTCATGTTCACTCGGTGTCTTATCAGCAAATACCCACTCGAAATCTGATCTTGATAGATTATCTGTTTTTGGGAGGAATACCGGCATCGCATTTCAGTTAGTTGATGACCTCATTGGGATATCAGGAGATCCGAAGGTAACGGGAAAAGCGGTGGGAAACGACATAAGAGAAGGAAAGAAAACTTACCCAATAGTACTGGTGCTAAAAAAAGCGGATCCGCGGGAAAGAATTAAGATCTTAAGAGTTTTCGGTTCTAAAAACACGGACGATGGGGAACTTGAGGAAGCTATAAGCATTATATCAGATCTGGGAATTGAGGAGGAAATCAGAACCCTAGCAGAGTCGTACATCTCGCAGGCTTTGAAAACATTGGATGTCTATGATGATTCAGAGCCAAAAAAAGCACTTCAAACAACTGCAAATTTCATTGCTAGGCGGAGTTTATAACGCAAATGATTCTAGATCAACGATCGGTCGAATCAATAAAGGTGGTTGCTCTTCAAAATGCAGTGGAACATAATGGCAAGGCAAAAGCTGAATCTGTAACTGGAAAAGTAGCTGCATCTAATCCAGAATTTCGTTCTAATTTGAAAAATATTCTCCCAACAATTAGAGAAACTGTTATGGAAATTAATGCTTTATCCTTAGCTGAACAAAAGTTACTGCTCGAGAAATTAAGGGAATCAATAGTCACTTACACAGTCGATCCAACTAAGTCATTGCACAGAAGTTCTTCCCCTGTGCTTCCTGAATTGTTAAATGCATCTTACGGAAGTGTGATTACAAGGTTTCCCCCTGAACCGAACGGGTATCCTCACATCGGACATGCCAAAGCTGCAATAATTGACGAATATTACGCCCGAACATACGGTGGAAAGCTGATTCTACGTTTTGACGATACTAATCCATTAAATGAAAAACCAGAATACTATGAATCATTTATCCTTGCACTTGAGTGGCTCAATGTCAAACCCGATATAGTTAAGAATACTTCTGATGATATTGAAATTTTATACAAATATGGAAAAAAACTTGTTTTAGATGGCTTTGGATATGTCTGTACTTGTAAC
>JAICQW010000031.1 GCA_025937665.1 Nitrososphaeraceae archaeon
CTCCAGCAACAAGTTTGGATAGTCCCTGGGAGGCCGCAAAATGTTCACAGTACTCAATAAGGTCATTAAAATTATCAGATTCGGACCTGTTCCTACTTGCCGTAACCGAACCAAACTTAACATAGCCCGTCGGGATTCGAACCTTGCATGTACTAGGGTTCTACTACTTGGTATTTAGCTTTTTGTCTTAATGGGGGTTTCTGTCTCTGTTTACGCATTTTACTGCACTCTGCAAAAGCCAGATTTATCCAAGCCGTCAGTTCATTTTGTTCTTCGGGAAGGTAATTAGTCAAGGAATGTTCGTCGTGCTTTGAAAATTTCATTATTACTTTTCTAGCCTGCCTTTCAAGTTTCTTCCTCCTGAACAACTTATTTTCAATTTGGGTTAACGGCGAGGTTTTAAGAAAAAAATAGTGTTCGGTTATGAATGTTATTTCAGATATGTCAGAGGTCATCTCCTGACTTGTCTGCGAGGCTCTTCCTCAACCGCCACATCCACCACCGCCACATCCACCACCCCCGCAACAGCCGCCACCACCGTCACCACCATCACTACCTATTGAGCCGCAACCTGCAACTCCAATCCCTCCAATCCTTGTTCCTTTCTTATTGTATCCACCTGCCTGAAACGCCCCCAATAGTGCAGTAACCGCAAAAATATTGTAAAACAATGCGACAAAATCATCCCAACAAATGTACCAAAAGATGGTAATGTGTAACAGTATTATTGTTCCAACAATTGCGCTGCCCTTAAACATAAAATCTGTGATTATTTCATCTTTAATTTTTAGGCCTGCAATAACACTAGCGACAACAAAGGCTATTCCAAGTACTATTGCCTCTACTAGTGCATGTAACATGTTTTGGTAGAATTGCCATATCAGGAATGTAGGAATAAGAAAGGCAAGAGATGTGTATACTACAGCTAGGACCATTTTCAACTCTCCTCCTTGTTCGGATTTTGTCTCGTAAGTGGTGTTTTTTCTTAACTCCCAAATTTCGGGTAAGCGCCCAAAGTACCTTTCATATTCTTGATAAAAAAATTCGGTACTTTGCTTTTTTTTATATGGGAAAAGGGGGTCAATTCCATAACGTGAATCGACATTGGGTTCATGATGAATATACTCTCCAACCAATGTATCACAGAATTTTCTGTATTCGTTTGTGAACAAAATGAATGTGTGCCATACTTCATCCACCAATTCACTTACCATTTCTACTCTCTTGTCAGTTTCAAGGTTAATGACTACAATTGCCATGAATTTTTTGAATTCATTAACAATGTCCTTGATTTGAGCATCTGTCATCTTGTTAAATAGTTCCTTGGGTTTTATTCTTTCAATTACTCCAGATGGAATTTCATATTTTTGGAGTTTGTCGAGCGATTGAATTGTTTTGGCAGAAAGGCTACAAATTACTTGTTCAGAGATGTTAAAAGATTTAGGTGAACCCCTACAAACGGCTTGTGTTCTCGTGATGACTCCCTTTTCGTTAGGGTCTGTCACATATGATATATGAAGAAATAATATTTAAGATTTCCTAATATTAGGAACACGTTCTGATCGGTCGTGCTCAATGTATTTTCCTAGATTGATCAAATTAGAAATTTCTAGATCTATCAAAATGATCCCTGTTTCCGGACTACCGTAAAAGGTCTGCTTATTTCAAAGACTCTTGGATTTTCTTTTTTATTTCTAGTAATTTTGGGTTGTCCGGATTTATTGCAAGGGCCCTTTCGATATTGTTTATTGATTCTTGATATTGCCCTAAATTATAGAATACTTGACTTTTGTTCATGAGTATAAAAATTTCATTCGGATCTATTTCTAAGGCCTTATCATAACACTTTAAGACTTCATGGTATTTTCCTATTGCATATAATGCTCGGGCCTTGTTGTTCAGAATATCGATGGCAGTAGGCTCTATTTCTAAGGCTTTATTATACCACTTTATTGATTCACGATGTTTACCTGTGTCATTCAAAGCTATCGCCTTGTTAACTATTGCGTAAACATCATTTGTATCTGTCTCGAGGATCCTATCAAAAATTTGTAACGCTTCCTCAGGTCTATTAAGTCTTAGAAGACAATATCCTTTATTTTTTTGAGCATCCACGTGCTTAGATAGAATTTCTAAAACTTTGTCAAAACAAAAAAGAGCTGCATCAAATCTCTGTAAATGCCCGTACGCTACCCCCTTATTGTAATATGCCTCTGCCAGGGACGGATCCACTTCCGTGGCAAAATCAAAGGAATTGATGGCCTCTTCATATCTTCCTAGTTCATTAAAGATGCGGCCTTTATGGAAATGAATTTGGAAATCCAATGATTTCCTACTTAGAATCTGATCAAAAGAGATATTACCAGAATCTAACTCTCTAAGTTGACTTTGGTCAAGGGTTATAGTATAATTTCTATTTATGAAAAGATCTTTGTTGTTGGTACCAAGAGCAAGAGCACTATCCAACAAGTTCAACCCCTCCTCTTTGTTACCCAATCCCTCCACAGCAAGGGCCTTGTTCAAATAAGCAATCACGCTTTCCGGATTATTATCAATAAATCTGTCTAGCCAATAAACTGCATCTTGAACATCCCCAATTCCATGCTGAGCAGAAGCTATTGCCATTTCTAAGAAAAAGTTCTGATCCATCCCATATGCGAGATCATTACAATCTTTCGCTTCCTTGTGTCTCCCCATTGATTTCAGTGTTGAGGCTTTGGCCGTCAAGGTTTGAACGTTTCTAGGTTCCATTTCTAGAGCCAAGTCATATGTATCTATGGATTCATTTTGTTTTCCTAATTCAGCAAGTGCTCTTGCCTTTTCAACTAATGCTGTGACATCTCCTGATTCAAGCTCTATAGCTTTATCACATGCATCTATGGATTCTTTGTATTTCTTCATTCTGGATAATACCTGAGCTTTGGACACAAAAGTTGCACCAGAAGGACTGATACTTAATGATTCATCGTAACATTTGAGCGCTCCTAAGTTATCACCGCTAATAAAGAGTTTATAGCCAAGATCGTTTAACTGCGACGTAGAGAGAACATCTTTTTTATCTTTACCAAAAAGCTTCATTGTATAAAAAACAATTTACCAAATAAATAAGGTATACGTTGGATGGCAAATAAAGTTTTCATTGGTAATATTGGTAATACTAGTCACTAAGAATCCGTCCAGATCTGCTTGTCAAATTAACCATAGGTGATCCAAATAATTTTTTCGGCGCCGAAAGTCTGAGTCTTGACATTGAATGTTACATCATGAATCTGCAAAATCTTGATTTTCTTGGATGAAGCCTATGCTGTCATAATGAAGATCGATAGCATAGAGCGAGCAATTTTTCCCTTCTTATATAAGACTTGACTAGTAAAGAGCTTATGTATAAAACTACTTAAATAATACTTTATTGAATATAGAAAATGCTAATTTTTGCCATAACTATTAAAGATTGCAAGAAAAATAAATTTAATTATGATAAATTGTCAGAATCATTTTCAGAAAATTATCGAGATGGTTGTATTGGAATCAAGCATACCGCTTAACTTATCTATATTCATAATGAACGTAAGTACTATAACCAGTGATCCTCAGTTACCAAACAAACGAGAGTCAAAAAAAATGGGTTCAGTCATTCTAATCGTTTCTCTTCTGGCAGGCATGATTTCTACGTTTGGTAGTGCAGGCAGTAGTTATGGAAACGAACTAATTTCGAACAATATAACAAATGCTACCAGCGCCGGAATAAACAACACACGTGGAAATTCAACAACATCAAATACGCAGACAGGCTCTGTGCCAGATGATGATAAAACGGGAATTATTGCTAGTATACCTGGTAAATGCCTAGGTTCAGCGCTATGTCCAGACTAGAATCAAGCATTGAGTTATGTTACTGCAAATAGGGTTAAATTTTTTATAATCTTATCATACGCTCTAAAGTCAAATTTAATTACTATGATGGAACTATACGTTGCTATAAATGTCAATTTTATACGAAAAAATATCCGTTAAAATATTATGAACTTAAGCACGGTTATAATACTCTTTTTAGTAACGACTGATAAATTACCAGTATTATGAATGTATGAATATATTACTATGTGTTGTCTATCAATTCAGTCAATTAATCGGTAAACTAAATGAAAAACTTGCACCGATACCATCTGGGTTGTTTTCGGCCCAAATTCTTCCCCCATGCGCCTCTATAATACCTTTAGAAATGAAAAGTCCCAATCCAGTGCCGTAGTTTGATGTAGTAACGAACTTTGAGAAAAGATTTGGCATTAATTTTGGAGGGATACCGGTTCCGGTATCTCGTATTGTAACAACAACTTCATTCTTGTTACTGTGGTCGATATTTATCGTTACTCTTCCATTTTTAGTAAACTTTAAGGCATTACTTAGCAAATTGGAAAGTACCTGATAAATTCTATCCCTATCTACATGTACAGTAACTGACTCTTTAGGTTGGAAAATAATTCTAACATTCTTGTTTCTTTCTGAGATACTTCTGTTTTCAATATCATTTACTACGGTCTGGATTTTCTCATTGAGTTCAATTCGGGATCTAGAAAGTTTCAACGAACTGCTTTCAATCTTCGAAACATCCAAAATATCGCCAGAAAGTCTTTGAAGTCTTCTGGCATTTCTCATTATAACATTGAGAAGTTTTGATTGGTGCGAATCTGATACACCATCAAGTAAAACATCTGTGAGGCCAAGGATAGGTTGAATTGGCGTTCGCAATTCATGCGCGGCCATGTTTATGAACTCTTTCTGTAACTTGTCATTTTCTCTTAATTGACTATTAGCTTCCTGCAATGAACGATTTGAATTTTTAAGCTCTTTAGATATTATGCCCAGCTTAACATTAGATTTATTCAGCGCTTCCGTTCTTTTGATCACTTCTTTTTCCATCGTGTTACTCCATTTAAGTAGAAATATTATTAATAATACAACGCAAGCAAAAACTGCCGCTAATAGTGAATAACTCTTAAGTCTTTCAGTGAAAAGGGTCTCACCAATCTTTGAAAAAATTTCCTTGGTCGGGGTTACCACTTGTAGAAAATAGGTTGGTGTATTCCGTACTAGTACGGGCTGTCCTGTATTAATTCTTTCAGTTCTACCATAATCGTATACCCCATAATTTGGCTCACCGCTTAGAAGAGTTCGTGTCAGATTGTTCAAGATTTCGTTTTGAGTAATAAAATTCTGTACTGTTTGCCCAAAAAAATTCTTCCCCAGGAGCGTCTTATCAGCACCTACAGCTAGTATCGTTGCATTCCTATCATATACTACTAAGAATTGTGAATTAATATCATGAACATTTCCATATCTGGAAAAAAACTTTTCGGTGGGTATCGATGCGCCTATCAAACCCAAGTACTCACTGTTTTCTTTGTTAATAATAGGTACCGCAATGTAGATTGTGTACGTTCCCTGCCTTTCAAAACCTTTAGAGAACACTGGGTTTAGTTCATTCTTAGCTTCTTTTACCCACTCTTTCTGAGAAAAATCTGATCCTAGGTATTGATCCGTTCCTTGGTTAGATAGATCGGTAGTTACGGTATCATTTTTGTCTAATATAAAAATTCTATCTATTATATCATCTATTGTGTGGTATTTCTGTATAATTAGACTGTTAGTTTTTTCTGAATCCATGCGAGCATCCTGGAGGTAAGCAGAGTCGGCTAAACCATCAAGTACGGCTGTAACCAAGGTAAGATCTGAACCTATATGTTGGGAAAGACTCTTTGATGCAATTCGCTGCCTATCAATTTGTTCTGACACGAGACTACTCTTAATATTCTCTTCTGTTACAATCTGGATAGAGTAAGATACAGTGAATGAGAATATGACTATCGATATCACAGAGAGAATTCCAATCTTGTAGATTTTTGGTAATGACAAGAACATGCAGTTACTATCCTAATAACAAACTATGTTACTAATTTCCTTTCCTAATGGAAGTTCTCCTTGCAAATATAAGGTTGAAAATACAACCAGAGATGACATATCGTAATCGATAGTGTTTTAGTAATCTTGGATTCCCGCAACTAAATCTCCTCTTCGAAAATGGCCATATTAGGACACCTAGGACCACGAGTTCAAACATTGTCTTTAAGCTTCTCGATAATGTGTTGAATTTAGATCAAATATAGTTTCAGGAAATACTCCCATAGCTCCTCCGAACATAACCATAATCAAGGATCTAAATATGAACGCAAATTTTCCGTTATAGAATTTGCTTTTTCACTATTTCAATAAATCTTTCTTTCCCAACTGGCTTTTGAATTATTTGTTCCGGTTTAACTTCAGGGAGTAAAACTAAAAGTTCTTCGGCAATGTTGAGACAAGTGGCGAAAAGTATCTTAATATCATGCTTTATTGATTTAAGCTTATAGTAAAGTTGGAAACCATTGATTTCCGGCATTCTTATATCACTGATTATTAGATCATAAAATGAAGGATCTGTATTAGCATAATGTAACAGTGCTTGCCGTGGATTCGAAAATGATCTCACTTCAAAACCTTCCAGCTTTAGGAAATGCTCTAGCACCATTAGATCATCTTTTTTATCATCTATAAGTAAAATTTTTTGAGTTCGGGAGGACTCCGTATCAAAGATATATTTTTTCGTTTCAGCCGTAGATCTATTTAATGGATTAGTATGGGTGAAATTTGATAGGTTTACTCGTGAGAGTAAATATAGCGGATAAGAAAACTTTCCTGCTCCACAATAATAGCTATTCATCGCTTGAACCTTATACGGATTACTAATCTTTAATGATCTCATAATTTGGTAAAGATCACTTCCTATTATGATACTATTAGGTGGTGCAAACAAATTTATCTTGGAACAAAAATTAACTGTTGATCCAAATAGGTCTTCCGCATCAAATCCCTTAAATTGAGCTCTCTCTACTTTTCCGTAGTCAATACTAACTCGATAGCTAATCGTGGGTAAATTCCTTTCTCGGAGCTGATTATTTATAGTTGACCGCTCCTCCATCTGGGCAAAGCTGCAATTAACAACATTTTCAAAAGCGGTTAAGTTAGTTGTATCCATTGTTTGTGGAAAATAAGAAATTATTCCATCGCCCACGGTCTTGATGATCTTTGCGTCATACTTCTTAAGTATACTTGCTACACTGTTGATGAAAATCCCATAAAAATCTCTAATTTTTTTAGAAGAATTGATTGTCGATACTAACTTAGTTGAACCTACAATATCGATTAGGCTAACACAAAAATTTTCAGAATTACCATCGAGTAAGACGTGATTTCCATTATTTTGGTCTTGTAACTTAGAGTATGGATTTATTGGATCACGAAATAATTTGTCAGAGGTCGGGTACGTCAAATTGATCGCGGTTTTGCTGCTTAATGAATTGATATTACTCGAATTATTCCTGACCGCAGTTTTACCAAAATAAACATTCATTTATTATTTTAGTTTTTGATTACTATTAAGTAATGCTTATTTTTGAAATACTGATCAGAGTATAATTTTCTCGCCTTCATGCATCAAGTGCCGCTCGTACTGTCCTGATAAAATTTTCCTTGTCAATGGGTTTCTTTATAACATCCTCTGAACCTATATCAGGAAAGATTGCAGTTAATTCCTTCGCTGCATCAAGAGCAGAAACAAATATAATTTTAGAGGATGGATTCATTGCTTTTAAAGCTTGATATAACTGAAGTCCGTTTAAATTTTCCATCCTGATATCGAGGATAATTAAATCATAAAGACCGGGGTTTGATGCGAAAGCCTTCAGTGCCTGAAAAGAATCTGTAAATGTTCTTACCTTAAATCCAGTGTAAGCCAAAAATGATTCATATGTAAGTAACACATCAGGTTCATCATCAACCATCAGGATATTGGGATTGTGGACAGGTAGTTGATGAGCCTTTGTGCTAGATGTTATTGTCTGTTTATTAGAAACATTGTTAATGAACTTTTTATATGAATTTACAGGTTGATGTGGGCTAATAATATTCTTAGGACCTGTAGACTCACCTTCGTTCATTAACCTTTTCAAAACAAGTCTTCCGGTCTCAGAAATGGCAACATCAGAACTAACTTCTAACCATCCAAGTACTTTCAGCATCTGAATGTACCTCAAACATACATTGTAGTTTAAACGACTTTTCGTGGCTAAGGCGGTCTTTTTTGTTGGACCGTCACGGTATAATATAGAGAGTAATCTCTGTGTCACATCGAAAGAAAAGGATCCGATGTTCCCTGCCATCTATAATTTTTGGTAATGTCCCTTATATGAAATTATCTTATATTAGCTTATTTAATCGCCATTCTCTTTAAGGGGATGAGCCACATGAAAACATCATAGAAATTAAAAATTGAAAGTCTGTTAAAGGGTATAAATGGGCATATTTCAAAATGATACATAATTATCAGATTACCACAGTAAGTGACAATAAAAAGTCTCACGAGGGAATTCCGTTCTGATCATTATTTGGGATCAATTTACAGGAACATAGCACAAGCACAAATCGAGAGAGGCAAATGGATTTTAAACTGATACTCTAGATAAGAACTCTTATTCTAGAACTGTGTGCGGGACGTTACAAGCGCGACTCAGAAACACTGGCTAAACAACATTGTATAAATTGTGGCAGGCAGACTCGACGCGAATGTGCAAAATTATTTTGGATTCCAGAGCTACGCACTAGTCTGGACAGAGTGCTGACCCTAAGCATTTATTGGGCACACTCGCGATACTACCTATGTTATCGCCCTCTTGAAACGCAGTGGATTTCTGTGTAATTGGATTTGTTAGGTTTCCATCAGTCTTGTTTCTGTCTTTTGTCGAATCAATCAGGTTGAGTCCTGTCGTATCATGTTTCGACATTTCCTTTGTATTTACGTAAAGAGTTGCACAAGAAATAATGGATAACGTGGCTCCTATTAGAATACAAAGGACAAGCATCCATTTAACCTGTTGTTTCAACTATTATTTTACCCCACAGAGAGATGATGATACTGTAAGCTTTCCTGGATCTGCGTATATTCCTCTTATTTCATATCCTATTGTTTCCTCTCGGCATGTTGAATAGGCTTTCATTGAACTTTCCGTAACGAGGCCTTTTTCCGTATGCATATACCCAAGCTATGGCATGGAAACAGATTAACTGTAGTATCATCTGGTTATTACAAATACAAAGGGATTACTACTTTTTAGTTTAGAATTCCTGATGGAATTGGAATAATAATTAAAATGAAATTACGATATGTCAGAACAATTGATGCTAAAAGTGTAATAGAAATCCTTCAGTAATTGAATAGGCCCTTAACATAGGACAATTATCAGACTAAAAAGTTTCAAAACTGATCAAAAATTACATCCAATCTATATGATACTGCATTGTATTAGAATCAGATCATTATTAGTGCGTCAAAGAAGTTGCTTTTAAAATCAAAAAAAATTACGGATCATAGTCGATTAGTTTCTTGACGCAAACAGACACACCTTGATTATTAATACTCAGTATCGCCGTCATTATTTTGTCAACTTTTGTAGAAGTGTTATTAGTAACTTTAACTTCATCACTTACTTCAGCATTTCCATTGTTATCAAGTTTTGCTGCGGTTTTGCACAGACATTAAACGAATTAGTGCCTCGAATTGACAACGGTGGTCATTAATATTCCCTCTTCATATAATTCCCTTGCATCTTTACCGTGTGCTTGTATCATGAAATCTGTTCCATCGCGAGATTTTAAGACTATACAACAGTAGTCAATTCCGTTCCTTAGCGCATAGCCTCTTGGGGATATTTTTACAATCTTTTTATCTTTTGATCGCACTAGTTCTCTAAGAGAAACAATGCTACTAACATGGTTCAAAATTGATTTTCATCTGTTTTGGAAGTTGTGTTAAAATTTTGACCAGAACAACCTATTAAAATTTGCTTATCGCTTGATCACTTATTACTTGATCAATATATGATCTAAATGAAGGTAACGTTATTATATTCTATTATGAGTTCGTGAGGTATCTTTCCTTCAAGATCTGTTTGGGATAAAGGGCGCTGCGTCTTTCATCATGTCCTGAATTCCCATCCAGGTTTACTCATTACTATGTATTAGAAAATCTTAAATAAAGTTCTGATGTATAATGATATGCCCATCTTGCAAGGGCGTTGGTTGGTGCTTTTTTGGTGCCTTTTTGTTTGCTGGATAAGGACCAATCAATTTATTTTTAAGACTTGAATGGATAGACGTATAGTTTCAGCTATGCCTGCAGATATCTGCTTACAGAAAAAAAAGTAATGGATCGGACTAATTTTTTACCTAGTCACACTCTGCACCTAGTTCATTCGCTAGGTCACTTGGATGCTTGCTGTCAGTAAGGCCTGCATCTTCACCAATATTGCCTATGCCGGATCGTCCTGGTTTGTCGTCTTCACCTTCTCCATCGCTGTCAAAAGGATGATTTCCTGCAGCACCCCCATCACGAGAATGTGTTCCCAGGTCACCACCTTCGTCTGATGCTGCATCACCAAAACAGTTTGGATCAGCAGGTTTGGCTGCGAATGCTATTGTCGAAAAATTGACAGTTCCAATAAGTACTCCCGCAACAATTGCTACGGTCATGAATTTCGTAATTGAACTCATTGCTCCGTATTAAATTAGCAATTATTTAAAGTTAAATCAAGGCTTAAATAGATATAGAAATCGTTACGTGGTTGGGAACATTCCACCTTGACTTATCAATAGATAAATGATCAAAGGATAAGTTAATTTCTTATAGTATGGTAGTACCGAAGTTTTAGAAATGAATTATTCAGTAAACTCGGAAAAAAAGCTGTCCTTAGCAGCAACAATCATGGCTATTAGCGCATTACTATGTGCAGGAACAAATAGTGTATTAGCCCAAAACGAAACGGACTTTAAGATAAAAGAATTCGGTATTAAAGACGGAAAACCGTGGTTAAGTGTCGAAGGAAAAGCAGGAGCGTCTACGCCGCAAAATGCAAGTCAAATATTTGCGTACGCCTTTGTTACCGACAAGGGTATTTTTGCTGCGACATCCCATGGAGTTGAGGATAGTTCAGAAGTAACCAACGATACTGAATGGCACTCACATGGAGTAACTCTAGACGACAAGAATTGTGTTTCAAAATTAAATGAAGACGGGGACGCCGAAGTAACTGATACGGTTAGTATTTCCAATACTAATGCAACAAAACTCGACAAGGTAATGACAGCACAATTAGGCATCAATAATGCCGACGCATCTGTATGCGTGGAGAAGGTTTTCGACTCCAAACCATAATTTTTTTTGTCGGTTAGAAACAGAAACATGTATTATAAAAGATTTACCATGGTTACTACATTATACAGATTAATTACATGAACGGTACCACTATTCAAATTAGATAATAGAATCCTGAGCGTATATTTTGTTAATCAACGTAAAATTGTTCCTTTCCTAAAGAAGAAAAAAGACCAAAATAATCTTGAAGCAATGGTAAATGAAGCATACGTATTAGTCATGAAGAAAATAGACATCTAACAACAATCTTTCAATCTTTGATTTTGATATATTGAGTTGTTAAGATAGTACGTCGGGATTCGAACCGTGCATGTTACTAGGGTTCTATTACTTGGTATTTAGCTTTATTGCTTCTCGGTATCCTTATCTAATCCCATCAATGAATAAAGCACTACTTTGCCAAGCACCTTACCGTTCCTAATCATCTGATCTAAATATCGAATATGGTACATTAGGCGTTATACTTCCCTCTTTTTTACATTTTATTTTATTACAACAACAATCATATATGCACAAAACTGGATGAGTTATACTGTCGACGGAAAATTATCCTTTGACTATCCATCGCCATTATGGACGGTTTCGCAAAAAACAGCAGTATCTCCATCGCCTGAATAAAGTGTTTCAACGAGATCCGTTCCAGAACCGCAGTCTACTGTATCTCTTTCAAAGTCACGTAAAAACAGGCTATTATTTATTTGATCGTTGCCAGGGCCACCAAAAATTCTGTCAGCGCCTCCCCCTGACTGTATATAATCATTGCCACGATTCCCTGACATGTCATCATTGCCTCCATGTAGTTCTATAGAATCAAAAGTTTCCAATAATGCATCGTGACCTCCTCGACCATCATATTTATCGTTACCTAACCCTCCAAACAATACATCATCAAGTTGTCCACCGATTAGAATATCGTTGCCGCTGCCACCTTCTATGGTATTATGATCATTCCAAGCGCCCACAATCTTATCATCTCCCCCTAGAGCACGAATAATACCACCCCCCGCAGTTCCCATTATTATGTCATTTCCAGATGTTCCAATACATTCACCCGAATGGGGACAAGTAATGACTGCCGCCCAAGTGATTTGATTTTGGGCTAAATTAAAAACTAATGCGCTGATTCCCATGAGAAGAACTATGGGCCTAAAATGTATGCCAAAATATCTAATCATTATACCAACATTGTAGGGGATCCACTTAAACTTCTTGTAATAATATTTAATTACGTATGAATCATCAGTTTAGAATTTAACACTACCATATCTTGATACTATTACGTGGAGACTTTTGCCCAAATGAAATCGAATGATGGTTATGAACGTGATGAAAATACTTTCTTTACAATAGTGTGTATAGGTCAAGTTGCGGGTATCTCCCCCTAAAGATCCATGTCAAGAATTAAGAAGTTAATTGGGGGATCACTAACGTGCATACTTAGTCGACAAAAGCCCCTCCTGCAATGTGTAAGGCTTTACTCCCAGGAGAAATAGATTGAAGCTCTCCGCTAGATATCAATATATCGCTCATCGAGTTCTGTTTCCGAGAGGGATCCGATATAAACTAACGTAATGGTTTTGGCATCTGGCCAGTTAGAATAAATATAGACTCCATCAAGCATTGGAGTATTTCATGAAATCGAGA
Source organism: Nitrososphaeraceae archaeon (assembly GCA_025937665.1). Taxonomy (GTDB): domain Archaea; phylum Thermoproteota; class Nitrososphaeria; order Nitrososphaerales; family Nitrososphaeraceae; genus TA-21. The sequence goes on from JAICQW010000031.1 coordinate 12,947, forward strand.
CGACAACAGGCTTATCGACTGTATTTTGTGGGCGCTTGTATTCCTGATTATATATGAAATTAGGATCGGATTGATCTCTCTTGGAAGGAGCTTGAAGTAATATAGAAATGGAAATTAATAATGATTTTGGTCTCATATTATACCCCAAGGCTCTTCTGAACTATTTTCAGACGTTTAAGGGAGTTTATAGTAAAATATATTGATAATGCGCCAACTAAAACATAAAGGACAATTACCAGAGGAGTAAACACAGAGGACTGGGTTGTAATAATTGCAATTTGCGCGGGTTCAACATCATGTTGGTCGTGGATACTATACGAGCTCTTATTCACTGTAAAACTGAGACGATAATTTAGATCATATAAGTTGGATCGCTGGATTGTTACCTTTAGATCCCATTGTCCTGGCTGGCTTAAGTAGCCACCATTTGTCGAATATGATGTTTCATTATTCTTGGACAGCTTAGCAAATATAGGCCCTAGACTTAGATCGCTTTTTCTAAACTCAATCGAAACATTTGAAACTTGATCAATACTTTCATTATTTCCAGGAATGTTAACTGTAAAGTTATTAAAGCCAGTAACGAAAGGAGATATGACAAACGTGATAGGAACTCTTTGTGTTTCTAAAGTCCTGACAAATTCATCTTGCATGGGAGAAGCCATATCGGCAGTTAAACTTGGTTGAGTCATCTCATTATTTTGCATAGCAGCAGGTGGACTTGTCACGGTCAAAACAGAGGCAGCACATAAAACACTGGCAGCTAGTATACACTCAATCTTTATGGTTTTTTTGACAGATGAAAATCTTTGACTGAAAATTGCCTTGCTAGATTCATTCTCCTCTGCTTGTCCGAATCCCAAGACTTTCATAATTCTACCAATCCAGAATTGATGATATCCACCTAAGATAACGACAGGCAAGACCAGACTGAGTTTTACTATAAGCGTCCTACCGTAATCGGAAAGGAGCAGTTCATCTATATTTTGTATGTGAAACCACGCTAAAGACAATCCTGTTATCCC
>JAICQW010000088.1 GCA_025937665.1 Nitrososphaeraceae archaeon
AGTATCTAGAAGAATGCTAAAGTGAGCAAAGGGAATTTAAAAGATAATTCTGTAGACAAGAGTATTTCCACACTAGAGAACAGTAGCAAAGTTAAGCAATCGACGGATCCCATAAATCCAAATCAAATTCAACATGCAAAAAAAGTTGATGAGGATTTCTTTAAGGATATTATACTGAAATCAATTCCAAAGGAGTCTCAAATTACAAATATAAGATTTGAAGGACCATATGTTGCGCTTTATACATTAAATCCTAAATTCTCATTAACTGAATTAACATATTATCTTTCCTCGCTTTCAAAAACTGTTAAAAAAAGATTTGTGGTAAGAACCGATCCCTCGATTAGGCTATCAGAAGATGAGACAAGAACTACCGTCATTAAGATGTTACCAAATGATGTTACAATATCTGCTGTATTTTGTGATGATGCTACTGGGGAAGTAGTCCTTGAAGTAAACCGTCCCGAATCTGTAGATGCAAATATGGTAATCGAAATTGCACAGGCAACAGGCTGGATAGCTCATACTTTGCGGTCACCACATATCCAGTCAAGCAGTATGAATATGATACATTCTACTCAAAAGAGTTCTGCAAAGGAAAGGAGTCTTTTCTTACAATCGCTTGGGAAAAGAGTTTTCAGACCACCTTTAGTTTTGGAAAGCAATGATTCTAATTTGAATTTCGTTAATCAATCAAGCGACAAGAGATCAGAAATTAGCGAGCTAAAATCTAAAATTAGGAATAAAGAGGAAATATCTCTTTTTTGTCTGGGTGGGGTTAAACAAGTGGGCAGGTCGTGTTTTATTGTTGTTACATCGGAAAGCAAGATAATGCTTGATTGCGGGATAAATCCTGGTGAGGCGTTAGGGATTTCAGCTTATCCAAGATTAGACTGGTTTAATTTTGATCTAGACGAATTAGATGCAGTAATAATAAGTCACGCACATATAGACCATCAAGGATTTTTACCAACTTTATTCAAGTTTGGCTACAAGGGACCGGTATATTGCACTGAACCCACACTCCCTTTAATGACTCTACTGCAGTATGATTCTGTAAAGATTTCAAAGAGCAATGGAACATTTTTGCCGTATGAAACAAGAGATGTAAATGAAGTAATCAAACACTGCATAACGTTACCTTATGGAAAACCGACCGATATTTCACCTGATGTCACAATAACGTTCAACAACGCCGGTCACATAATGGGTAGCGCTACTGTACACATCAATGTATTTGGAACTCATAACATACTTTATTCTGGAGATTACAAGTATGCTAGAACTCAATTATTGGATAGTGCAGTCTCTGTTTATCCTAGAGTAGAGACATTGATAACTGAAAGCACATACGGTAACTCAGTTGATATAATGCCAGATCAATCTGTAGTGTACAAGACATTTACAGACACTATTAACAAGACACTGTCAGCTGGTGGAAAAGTACTAATTCCAGTCCCTGCTGTGGGAAGAGCCCAAGAAATAATGTTGGTCCTCGATAAGGAAATGAGAGAGGGCCGCCTTATGGAGGCGCCAGTCTTTATAGAAGGAATGATATCCGAAGCAAGTGCAATACATATGGCCTATGCACATTACCTTGGATTTGATGTGAGAAAATCAGTATCTAATGGGGTGAACCCATTTCAATCAGAGTACTTTACGGTAATTAACGGACACGAAAGAAGAGAAGATGTATTCAATGATGATAATCCGAGTATCATAATGGCAACATCAGGAATGCTGGAGGGAGGCCCATCTGTAGAATACTTTAAGAAAATCGCTCCAGACAAGAGAAATAATATCATGTTTGTTTCGTACCAGATAAATGGAACTTTAGGAAGACGTGTCATAGATGGGGGTTTGACGGAAATAAGCATGCTCGATGAAAAGGGTAAGGTTAAGGGCATTCCCATTAGATGTGGGAGTCAGAAAATTGATGGCTTTAGCGGTCATAGTGATTTTAACCAAATAATGAATTTTACTGCAAGAATAAAGCCAAAAAGAGTTTTGGTCAATCATGGTGAAAAATCAAAATCAGAAAACGTAGCAAGTAATATTTTCTCAAGATTCAAAATAGGATCTGTTGTTCCTGATAGTAGAGAAATTATAAAGTTAAGATAATAACATACCACACAGATTTCACGCTGGCGGCTGAGGTCTTCTAGAGACACAAGTTTAGATAAACTAGAGTGATATTCGACGTGAATGTGACGACTTCTTATGAGCTTGTATGTAGCAAAATTGATAGTTCGTTCAGTATCTTTTTAGATATGTAGGTATAACTATACTTGTAATTGGCTATAAGATACAAATGTATTAATTGTAATATTGTGCTAAGCGGGGAAGGTGCATCTAGACACTATCTTGCAAATCCAACTCATAAACTAGAAAAACTTCCACCTCAATTAAAACAAGCCAAGAATATTGATTCTTCTTGAATTAAGGATGTATTTTCTAATTTATTCTCTTATACTCTCTAGAGTTGAAACGACTTGCCACAATAACGTGCGTATGTGAGATTGCATTTGCGGATTTTGAGTCACATTATCCAACATACTTATGGTATTTGCTGCCCTGACCGAAATGGATCCACTTTTTTCATCCTTTATTCCTGTCAAGATCTCTCTTACAATATTTCGTATATTTTTTTGAATATTGTTGTTCCTAGCAATACTGTCCAAAGTACTGATCGCATTTGCAAGTCTTTCTTGATTTTCCTTGTCCCTTATCTCTTTCTTTGAAGCCATTGATGTAAACACTCTCCACTTTTTCTATCTTACAAAACAGTGACTTTTGAATGTTTTTCCGATTTCCTCTAACACAATTTTATATTAAATCTAAATAATATTAGACAATACCAATTAATATCATCTACTTCTAATGAGATTATAGATGTCGGAAGCTGACATAACGACAAAGAAAAGTATATCTCAACCACCCCTAGATTTACTATTCAATCCTGCTGTTTTATCAAAGAAAGATGTTTGGGAAATCGATGTTTCATTATTATTAGAAATGTTGTTAAAACTCCTCAATAGTAGTGGAAAAAAAGATCTTCGAATGTGCGGTATTGCGGCTTTGTCTTCCTCATTAATCTATCGTTTGAAGGTGGAGAGCATCTTGAGATTAGAGAAGATTTCCAAAATCAAGAAAGGTGTTGAAGTTGTTGATATTCAACCTATTCCAAACCTAAAACCATTTGAAATCCCCTTTAGGATAGAGCCAACTTACCCTGTCACACTTGAAGAATTGCTGCACGTACTTGAAAACATGATAAATGGATTGGCTAATCCAAAGCCCAGGCGGAATCAGCTCAATCTTGAATCTGTTGAGTCGTTCAACTTCGATGATTACTTGGTAAAGTTCGAAAAGATTCTTCAGACTTATGAGGACATGATTTTTGATATCGTAACGGCTGACAAGTGTGTTGAATTCAAGAATCTTACAATTAAGATGAATTCTATTGAAATAGTAAGATGTTTTATTGCAATGTTATACCTAGCCATGAAGAGAAAAATCCATGTTGAGCAAAAGGAAGATGAAATATTGATTTCGTTGAACGAAAACATTGAATAACAAAGCTTGGTAACTTAGGTAAACACAGGTGCCTCAATCACTTCCTGACGGTGAAATTACAGCTAGAATTGAAGCAGCTCTATATGCTGCTGGTAGACCGCTATCCATCAATGATTTGATGAGGGCAGCTGGAATTAATTCTAAGGAAAAAGTTGTAAAGTTAGTACATGAACTCATAAGAAAAACTCGAAATGTTCTAACTGCACTAGAAATCGCAGAACTTGATGATGACAAATTTGTGTTTCAAGTGAAACCTGTGTATATGCCTCTAATTAGACGATTTGCTCAGCAACCTCTAATTCCAGTCGGTGCTCTGAAAACCCTATCTTTTATTGCGTATGAACAACCAATTACATCAAAAAGACTCGTCCAAATTCGAGGTAGCCAAGTTTACACACATCTAAAGGAGTTAAGAGCCCATGCTTTTATTGAATCAGAGCGATTGGGGAGAATGAAAATATATAGAACAAGCAGAAAATTTCAGGAATATTTTGGAATAAATGATCTCAACACACTCAAAAACAATATGATTCTAAAGTAACCGCTTTTATCCATTGACGAACCAATAGAAAACCTCATAATATGGTTCAATTCCAATTATCATGAAATCATGAAGAAATCCATAGAGAATCTATACGGCAGAAAGTACACCGGTGGCAGAAAAATCCCTATGAGAAGCAGACGCAAATCCGAGATAGACAGATACCCAAATGAAGCAGTTATTGGAAATGATGTTCAAGTGACAAGAAGAGTACGTGGAGATAACAGTAAGACTGCACTGAAAACTGTTGAATTCGCAAATGTTTCAAACGTAGAAGAGAATAAGACTACAAAGTCAAAAATACTTAGAGTTATCAAGAACACTGCCAACAAGGATTACGAAAGAAGAGGAGTAATTACTAAAGGTACAGTTATAGAAACAGAATTAGGTCTGGCAAGAGTAATATCAAGACCTGGCCAGGTTGGCGTTATTAATGCTGTCCAGTTAAAGAAATAGCAAGTTTTGATTCAGGAATTATTCCGAGTCACCAATGAGGTAGTCCTACCAAAAACGTTCTAAATCAAGGCAGCTATCTCTTCAGCACCATATGATATTATTTGGTTAGCTCCCGCTCTTATCATAGATGAAAAATATCCTATCAACCACTCGTGTTCTTCGATGAGTTCATGTCGTGTAGCAGCTTTTATCATGGCAAATTCGCCAGAGACATGCTGAACAGCTATTATACAATTTACTCGATCAACAATTCTGCTTATCATGTCAAGATTAGACATTGATGGTTTTATGGTTATAATATCAGCGCCCTCCCGGAAATCCAGTTCTATTTTTCTCATCATCTCTCTTGAATTTGAATATCCTATCTGATAAGTCGACTTGTCTATCTTTGAAAATTTCTTAAAGGCTGTCAAACGAAATGGGGAATATAGACAGGAATGCTGTTTCGAAAATGACATTATTTTAGTTTCTCTGTATCCATTATTATTCAAATTGTTCCTAATAGACAGTACTAATCCATCCATCATAGAAGATGGTGCAACAGTGTCTGCGCCAGACTCTGCATAGCTAAGGGAGATTTTCGACATGAGTTTCAAAGTCTTGTCATTGTCAACTTGATTATTCTGATAATTTATTATTCCACAATGCCCAGATAAATTGTACTGACATACACAAACATCAGCAATAACCTGCAGCTTTTTGTCAAAGTTACTTTTTATATTTTTTATTGTGTTTTGGACAATTCCTCTATTATTCCATGCTTCGGAACCTAAGGAATTGTGCACCTTTGGAGTCCCAAAAATGATTACCTTATCCATTTGTAAAGATAGTATCTTTTCTAGTCTATCTGTTAGTTTTCTGTCGGACATAACATGAAGGTCGCTCTTTCGGGTACTCGTGTATTTTCCAATAATAATGGGAGTGATCAGATTACTCGCTTTCAGAGGAGAGTTACGCCCGATACTATTGGATGTCAATTCTTAACTTGTGATTTTTATAATCATATTCATATTTTAATCAAGTACTAAACTGAAATAGTGACGCATTAAAATGAAAAATATGAAGAGTAAAATATACTCCTTTGTTAACTAGAAGAGTTTGACCACTGTATCGGTTGGGATTCCATCGTACAACGAAGAATCAAATATTAAGAGGATCTTGGAGAATGTGATTTTTTCTAATTTGAATACGATTGATCTTGTCGAAATAATTATCTCTGACGATTCAACGGATGATACCCCAAACATAGTTAAACAATTCATGCAAGATCATTCAAAAAAAATTATCCTACTTCATGACGATAATAGAAGAGGAGCAGGAAATGCCTGGAACAACATAATACAGCATGCAACGGGCGAAGTAATTGTTCTGTATGACGCCGATGTTATACCTGACCTAAATTGCACGAAAGAATTGGTTGGCAAAATCAAAAATAATGTGGTTATTTGTGCATCAAATCCAAAGCCAATCGCAGACGCAGGGATTCCTGCAAAGGGCACGATATTTGTGAGCGAATGGTTAGAATCAGTGAGGAAAAGGCAACTTTCTGAGTACACAGTAATGGGTAGAGGGCTATCGATACGATCTGACATTGCTAGAAAAATATCAATTCCTGAAGACCTAATTGCCATAGATCTCTTTATACAAAACAAAGTATTGGAAATGGGATATGGTGTGGTATTCAATCCTAGTGCAATTGTTCTATTCAAGCCATCAAAAACATTTGTTGATTTTGTATCACAAGTTGTAAGGGCAATTAATGGTCACAATCAACTAAAAAAGCTTGGATGCCATATGAGAAATCAGCTTACTCTGAAAACTGCCTTGATGGAATTTTTTCGCATGGCATGTAGAGACCCAATAGGTGCACTTTCTACTTGCATTTGTTATATCGTGATTCCGTTCTATATGAAGAGAATTAAAAACACGGACTCTGCAATATGGCATACTGCTCAAAGCACGAAATAAAAAAAACAAAAACGCTTAGAATTTCTAATTTTTTCTTAAAAAGGCTGAGCTTTTTATTCAAAATAAAAATGGTATAAATAATCCTCTTCAATTACGATTCTAGAATTGAATGACATTTCAGTTGCATCTTGCGGATACATATGCTATCCAAGAGATAACAATGCTCAAAATTTGATAGAGTATTGGAAGAATTCTGACGTTGTTAAAGATTTGTACTTTGCTACGGCAACATTTGCGTTTGAAAGCAAGCCGTATTTTCCAAATAACTCAAATCATTATATTCTTGTCAAGTATGTTGGCCTTGACAATATTGTTGAAGGAATTTCAAAATATCAACGCCCGAATAGTTCTCTTTTTCTCGTCAATAATGAAACAGAGTTATTCGAAAAATATCACGAAAAAGTCAGTTATGTTTCAATGTACTACACAAGATACGATCAAGATAATCACGAATTGAGAGATATAGCAGGGATTTTGGCGAGAAGAGACATGGTCGTAAGTGCAAACCTGGGTAATTTAAAATTCATGAATAACACGAAATTACCATTTATTTTTCCACATGCGGATAATATCATAATTTTAGAAGTTGATGGTAAAAAGAGTCATCAAAGTGATCAGAACTATTGCGAAAAAACAAGAAAGGATGTTGCAAGAAAAGGGATTCCTCTTATTAATCTTGTAAGCTTCTCTATTTTAGAG
>JAICQW010000096.1 GCA_025937665.1 Nitrososphaeraceae archaeon
AAATAAATAAGGGAGAAATAAGGTTTCAAAAGATAAAACCAGTTATGACGGACTGTATACTTAATCAAGATAATACAGATCAGCGTGGTAATTGTTGTTAGAATAATAATCAAATCATTTTTTAGTGAAAATCTATACAAACATTCAGCAGTTTTTTTTTCTGGAACAAGAATGGAATAAATAAATAGATTAAAATTTTATTCTTATTTTTGTAGTTGAATCTAGTCATTTAAGTTTCTATTTAATAGTTTCACTCCAGTTATATTGTATAACTACAGTTATTGGGCAATGAAAAATAGAAGTAAGTACGGAGTCATAGCAGCAATCCTGAGATCTGCAATAAGAGAAGAAACAAGGACAAAAATAATGTATAAAGCGATGTTAAGTAATGATCAGTGTAGAAACTATATTGATTCCCTTTTGAATTTTGGTCTTATAATGGAGCAAAGTAACGGAACTAAAATGGTCTATAAAGTTACAAATAAGGGTTCAACGTTCCTAGATTATTATGAACAAATGATGCATTTGCTACCAATATCGTTAGAAGAAAGCGCCGACGAAGAACCATACAACATAAAGTTACAAAACATGATCTAAGTGGATCTGAGGTATGGAATTAACAACCTTGATCCCGAATAATGATGAAGCAGGTGTCGAACACTTCAAGAACAGTGTTCCACAAATTAGTATGAATTTCAGATGGATGTCGGATAACGAATAATATTTCTCAGGGGTATTGTTTGAATTTAGAATTAAAAATGAAAGTTCAAATTTCCTTTTTATGTATCGGCAATAGTTATCAATATCAGATATAGTTGAAATAAAACCAGCCATGGAATCTGATTCCATCATAGCGACTATTTTTCCTCTGTTTCCGCGCCCTATAATCCCTTTTTCTACATACTTGTAGAAAGTATTTCTTCTACCCAGATCATTCTTAGAAAACTTTTCTTGCAATTCAGGTTCATCTATCAAGTAAAATTTTTGCTGATTTTTACTTTTAGATTTGTTCATGTCTCTTATTTTTGAACCTAATGTAGAATCTAAAAGTAAGGAATAATTCATCCTTGAAAAATTCTGTAAAAGATCGTTCAAAAATAGCACTATTGTATCATTTGATACTGCATCATCCTTTTCAATAGTTATCAATCCGTTTTGTGGTAAAGTACCTCCAACATAATTATCAAGATCGCGATACCCTGACTGCAATATTTGTGTATGAGATTCTTTTTCTTTTGAAATATTGTCCTTATTCATGATTTTGAAATCTCTAGCATCATAGCTATGAAAGCATCGCATCATTCTATCTTTTAGAGTAAATAAATATAGGGATCTTTTTATCGGAATTCCCCTTAATTTTTTGAGAAATAGACTTCGAGTCCGTACGCCATCTTTAAGTTCATAATTTAATTCCACTACTCCGTCAACGATATTTTCAAGGCTAGATTCCACTGATTCCTCGGTTGTAAAAATTAATTTTGCCTTTGCTCGCTCTCTCCAGGTCTGAAGTACTCGTTCATTGTTTAACCTAGCTTCTCTGTCCATTAATGAAGCAACAGAATCCCAGCTATCAATTATTATCACGGGGTTCTTTACGTCCATCAACTGATTAGTCACCCTCTCAAAGAGTGATTCAGGCTCGTCTAATCGAGCATCTTCAAAAGCTGAAAGATTTTGTCCAACTTCGGGACTGTCAATATCCCTACTTGGCTCCTTTACGTATTTTCTTAACCATGGATAATGATCAAAGATTTGTTTTGGAGATGCTCTAGTAGAAATATAGAAAAAATTGTTTTTTGCTTTTAATGTATGTAGAATAGTGAGAGAAAATGTCGTTTTCCCTGATCCGGAAGGACCCTTTACAAGCAAGGAGTATGTATCATTTTTCAGAAATTCTTCAAGTTCTGATGGAATTTCAAGTAGGGTCTGATTAACCATGTTAACTCTATTGACCATATTCTTGTTCATCGATTTGACAATACTCACACTTATAGATATTTAATAAATGTCCTAGATTCTTATCCATGATTCTTACGCAAATATCCATTTTGTATATGGATTACTATAATAACGTGGATTCGAACACAATATACGCTAGAATGATTTTATTTAGTTTTTCTACCATATTTTCCTGCTGTACTTTTTCTTTATTTCTTGTTTCATTTCACGGAGCTTTTGGTAGGATTCCAAAATTTGAATTTTAGTAGATGTCAAGTCTTCAATACTTTAAAATAAAGTACACTTCTGATTTTGAACATGGTTGTAATTGAGGCAGAAAATAACATTTCATCATTGAGAACCAAACTCTTGGTTAGTTATGTATTTACGGATCAGATTTCATCCTTGTCGTTATCAGATATTACAAATGATTTTGATCCTATTATAAGAGAGATAGTTGAATCAAAAGAATTTACGGCAAAGGAAGGCTCAATGAGCGTAATTCATAATACTGCGGGATCTAGCATTAAACGTCTTTTACTTTTAGGAATGGGGGATAGAAAAAAATTAGAACCGGATAAAACAAGGAATCTGACTGGTAAACTAGTCAATAAATCAAAAGAGTTGGCCACAGACGAATTCGTAATAGTTCCATTCAAAGACATTGATAACGAACACATATCAGCGATAGTAGAAGGAATCAAATTATCAGATTATACATTTAGTACTTATAAGAAGGCCGAAGATAGAATGGATCTTAATCAAGTTAGGATCCTGATCGGGAATGACTTCGGTGCCATTCAAAATATTATCAAACACTCATCAGTGTTATCTGATGCAGTGATATTCACTCGGGATATTAGTAACTTGCCACCAAATGACTGTTCTCCAAAGGTTCTTGCAAACCTATCAGAGAAATTATCCTCGGATCCAAAGATCAAAGTAAGGGTAATTGAGAAGGAGGAAATGGAATCGTACGGATTTGGAGGTATATTGGCAGTTGGCAGAGGAAGTTCTAGCTCACCTATGCTAATAGTGATAGAGTATTCAGGATCTACAAAAAATGACAAGCCAATAGCTGTTGTTGGAAAGGCCGTTACCTTTGATACAGGTGGAATTTCGATCAAGCCTTCTGAAAAGATGGAGGAGATGAAGTATGACAAATGTGGTGGATGTAATGTAATTGGAATAATGAAAGCCATATCTGATCTTGATTTTAAGACAAATGTGATTGGTATAATACCAGCAGTAGAGAACATGCCTTCAGGTGACTCATATCGACCGGGGGATATTATCAGAATGTACAATAGTAAAACGGTAGAAGTTTTAAACACGGATGCAGAGGGTAGAATAATTCTGGGAGATGCACTTGCATTTGCGGTAAAAACATTTGCGCCTCAAGCAATTATTGATATGGCAACCTTAACAGGTGCTGCCATAATAGCACTTGGTTCGAATGTCGCCGCACTGGTAGGAAATAGTAGAGATTTGGTAACGAAAATTCTAGAGTCTTCAAACCAAACTGGTGAAAAAATATGGGAGCTTCCGCTATTTGACGACTACAAAGAACAGTTGAAAAGCTCCAATGCAGACCTAAAAAATATCGGAGGAAGAGGGGGAGGAGCTATTACTGCTGCCGCATTCTTGTCGTACTTCGTTGGTGATACGCCTTGGGTGCATTTGGATATTGCTGGAACTGCTTGGAGTCAGGATGGTACCAAAGAAAAAACATATAATCCAAAAGGAGCTACTGGTTTTGGTATCAGAACAATAGTTAAAGTTATCGCGAGTCATAATGCGTCATGATCTCGAATATAGTGGCAATTCCGTAACTAGCAATTATTATCCTTGCCAATTCTTCAAATTAAAGAAATAATTGATTTATTGGGCTTGGATGACATAAAGTGTAGAATTGGACGATATGATTCTGATATACCACAAAAGTACAAGCCCTATTTCGAAAAGTGGTTGGGGAATAGAGATGGATTTATTCGGATGCTTTCAGGAAGCATAGATTATGTAGGATCAGAGGATGTTGTTAGAATGGGACCATTCTATAACATTTATTGTCTTGTTCAAAACCAGGATTTGATAGAATACGATCAGAATCACCAAGATCTGTTAAACTCTAACTTGTATTACAGTTTGACTGAAGGGCGAGTGAATGAGGCAGGTTGGAGTGGTAGCCTCTTAGCATCGAGATTGACTAAAGACCAGCGCATTACGGATTTCTTATTTCAGGCACTCAAGTCTGAAGTCACAAGAACTGTTTCAGTTCGCGTAGTAAACATGGCATGCTTAATTGAGTGCAGGATATGGCATCCGAGGGAATTTGTCTTTCTATATGAGTTTCTTGATAATATAGCCATGAATATACAGGAAATGCTTTCGGAATTGCATTTTGGAGAAAAGATGAAACGGTAAGATGCATAGATCTGAATCTAAATTGTCAAGATATTAAAATGCCAGCACTGCTGCTTCCCAACCACTCACGTAGATCAGTAACACAGCAGCGATAACAGGTTTGACTTCCGGGTTCGGAATGGGACCGGGTCGCACCCTATTACTATGGCCGGCTTGATAATGTAAAGCATTAAGGGATAATTTAATCCTAGCTGGATAGCACTCAAAATTACGTTTAGAATTTCTTACTGTTACGGAATTCCAACATTCGCTTGTAAATTACCGATTGGGCAGAATCGATATTTTGATCAAAATCTAAAACAATCATTTGATCATCGAAATAGTCTCTGAATCGTATGATGGTATAAATATGGTTCTTTTTCCACAAAGCGCCTACTATCGCAAGTGGAACAAAAATTAAGCCAAGAATTATTACTCTCAATGCCGATATTTTCTTTTCACTTGTGTTTTCGATGTTTTGAATATGTCTATATGGGACTATTAGTTTTGGATTGTCAATTTCCACTCTATCGTAGTAAAAGTGTATTTTAGTATCGGTAGGAGTAGGATATGCTTTGTGACCGCCCAAATATCTTATATAATAAAAATTTGGGTTGTCGGGAGAGTGCGGTCTATGTCTATCGCCGTTCCTGTTTGTCTGGCACCTAGAGTCGTTACAATATGTATATTCATCCGTGGTATCAAATCTTTTATCAACGACCATTACATTAGAAATAATTGACTCAGTGTGGGCTTCGTGTTTCTGACCATTCCTGTTTCTCGGACATCGTGGGTCATTACAATAATTTTCACCATGATAGGTATTTGCTTGTTCTTCTCCTATCACATGTACCTTGTGTCTCTCGCCACTCCTGTTCCTCTGGCATCGTGGGTCATTACAGTATGGTTCACCCATCCTAAATTTGTGCACAATCCGATACTTTTTAGTATTTCTGGAAAATCAATTCTGCATAACAAGAGTGACTTATTAAGAAACTGAGTAACTACTAATACATTGCGGCCTCAACAATTATAATAGATCATTTCATCAATACTATTATAGTTAATTATGAACCCTAATTCTACCCACAGGGTCGCCGTATTGGATGAAGAACTCTGTCAGCCGAAGAAATGTGGATTGGAATGTATCATTTATTGTCCGGTGAACAAAACTGGCGGAGAATGTATTATTCAGAGACCTGAAGATGGAAAAGCAGTTATTTCCGAGGAATTGTGTACAGGATGTGGAATCTGTGTTAAGAAGTGTCCGTTTGACGCTATAGTAATTGTTAATCTGGCAAAAGAAATAGGAGATCACAAGATCCATCAATATGGCATTAATTCATTCAGGCTTTACCACATTCCTTTACTTAAAAAAGGTTCAGTAGTAGGTCTGTTGGGAAGAAATGGGATTGGAAAGTCCACGCTTTTGAATATATTATCTGGGAGTATAAAACCAAATTTTGGTAATTATGATTCTGAGTTAGAATGGGATGACATAATAAAGAATTTTCAAGGAACTGAGTTGAAGCCTCATTTTGAAAAAATTGCTTCTGGAAATTTACGCACATCGATAAAACCCCAAATGGTTCAATTAATTCCCAAAGCATTCAAGGGAACAGCACGGGAACTTTTGAAAAAGTACGATGAAAGAGGAGTAATTGATTTGGTAACCGAACAGCTATCACTCAATAACTCACTTGATCGCTCTCTCTTCGAATTGAGTGGTGGAGAATTGCAACGTCTGGCAGTTGCTATAGCAGTCAACAAGGATGCTGATTATTATTTCTTTGATGAACCTTCATCATATAACGATATCTATCAACGATTAGCCGTTGCGAGAACTATAAAGCAACTTGCAGATGATGGGAAGAGCGTAATGGTAGTTGAACATGACCTAACTCTTCTGGATTATCTTTCAGACTACATTCATATCTTATACGGGGAGCCAGGCGCTTATGGAATCGTTGCCCCAATCCAAGGTACCAGAGTCGGCATAAACGCTTTTTTGGATGGATTCATTCCAACAGAAAATATCAGGTTTAGGGAGAAATCGTTTAAGTTCGGCGATTCGAACAAGAACGAGGAGCTTATTGTTGATAAAGCGCTCACAAAATTTACTGATTTAACAAAATCATTTCCATCATTTAAGCTGAATGTTTCTCATGGAGAGATTAGAGAGGGCGAAATAGTTGGCTTGGTCGGAGCCAATGCGTTGGGAAAGACCACATTTATGAAAATGATAGCGGGGATGGAAAAGGCAGATACTGGGCAAATAGATATTAAGGCTAGTTTGTCGTACAAGCCACAATATTTGCAAAATGAATATAATGGCAATATAGAATCTTTATTAAATGTGGC
>JAICQW010000045.1 GCA_025937665.1 Nitrososphaeraceae archaeon
TCAATTGCAACCGGAACTTCGGCAACATCGTAGACCTTATTCCAGCCCGCCATTCCGCCCCTAACACTTTTTACATTATATCCTAGTTGGTTTAGCAACCGTGCTGCCATCATTGACCTATTCCCATGAGCACAGAGCGTAACAATTTCTTGGTCTTTTGGAATCTGTTTTAGCAAATTGGGATCATTCATGAACAAACGATCGACGGGGATTAACTTGGGATTTTGGTGATTTTCATATGATAGTTTCCAGGCCTCATATTCCTGGGGCGTTCTAACATCCAGAATAAAAATATTCTCATGATTATCTATTTTCTTTTTTAGTTCTTTAGGTTCTATCTCTTGATTATTTCCTGTCGTTTGGCCTTCCATACATGATAGTAGAAAACTAATCATATTTGTAGGTTTAAATTCTAGCTACAATCAAGGCTCACGATATAACCAAAAGCCAAAATCAAAGATCGAACTTATTATTAATAGTTTAAAATTTTAAATAGATATTAAAAAGTAATGCCAAATACTTGAGCATTTATTGTCGTGCTTATGAGTATCTTAAAATTCGGCATATTATTTTATGATTAAAAGGTCTTGATTAATTTTGAATGCCACCAGAGATCTAAAACAAGATCATATCCAAATTAATCGTCTAGGTAAGATAGCAAAAAAATGTTCTGATTTATTATACGGAAATGTAGACATTCCAACAGAAGATATCAAAATAGTTTCGATGCTTATTCATGAATTCGTAGATAAATTCCACCACGGTAAGGAAGAGAAAGCGTATTTTCCACAAATGAAAGATAAGAATAATTTTTCTCAAGATATCCGAAACTTCTTGATAGAGCATGAGCTTGGTAGGCGTATAGCAAATATGTTATCCCAAAGTCTAATATCTTGGAATGGTGGCGTTGATTCAAGAGAGCGAGTTGCAAGATTCTTGAATGCATATTCAGTTTTCATAACCATACATACTGAAAAAGAAAACATATTTTTCGAACTAATTGAGAAAAAAGCTAGCCTCTCTGAAGAGGAACATTCGCTATTGTTGAAACACTTTGAAACTTGTCATAATGACGTAGGGGGTAAAGTTAGAGTTGAACAGATGACAAAACTGATAGGATGCCTTGAAGAAAGAGAATGGATGAAAAGGTAATAATGCTATTAGACGTAGGATGAAATTTAGAACAAAACCCTAAAGAAATAGTGCAAAACATATAAAATCCAAATGACCACTAGTAATAATGAAAAACAGGATAAATGATTGCGTTTTATTATTTTTGCTTGTTCCCATAGCTCTATCGGTAACCTCACTAGGCATATTAGTGCAAAATACTTACGCGCAAGACCAATTGACTAATAATACAGAAGCAAATGTAACGATTAGTAAGGATAAAGTCAACGATCAGACTTTTGACAATCTAAGTAATTTCTTTGGGACTCCAATGTTTTTTGAAACTAGTCATAACAGTATAGGGTCAATAACAATTAATACGACTCCTCTCAAGACTCAAGATTCCTATAATGCTACAGGGGTTTTGAAGCATGTTGGAAATGTTACGGAGATGGCTACTTTTGTAACAACTCATTTGTCAGATGGTAAATCAACTAGTGTAGGAAAAGGAAATTTTACGACTTCTGATGGCGATATTGCCAGTTACACAGGTCAGGATGTAGGAAATACAGATAGTAATGGAATTGAAACATACAAAGGTATCCAGATTTTTAGTAGCAATCCAGAAGGCAAGCTTGGGTTCTTAGATAATGTGATTGGAATTTATGTCTACAAATACTTGCCAAACGGTACAACCTCAGGGACTATCTGGGAATGGAAATAGTCTAGATATTTTTATTTATCTTGACATCATGTTTAATTTGAAAGACCTGTTCAAGTGATATCGAATGGATAAACAAGATTACAATAATTCCAAGGCAGAAGAATTTGCCTCAAAGATGTTTCAATTCCTAAACAGTGGAATGCTGTCACTCATGATCAGCATCGGCTACAAGACAGGCTTGTTTGATATAATCGCTCAACTGAAGCCTTCGACAAGTCAGGAAATTTCACAAGCAGCAAAGCTCAATGAACGATACATTAGAGAATGGTTAGGTGCAATGGTAACGGGCAGCATCATCGAATACGATCCTTTGACAGAGAAATACTTTCTCCCTAAGGAGCATTCTGCCTTTCTGACAAGAAATTCAGGTATTGACAA
Source organism: Nitrososphaeraceae archaeon (assembly GCA_025937665.1). Classification (GTDB taxonomy): domain Archaea; phylum Thermoproteota; class Nitrososphaeria; order Nitrososphaerales; family Nitrososphaeraceae; genus TA-21. Next base: position 2,213 of record JAICQW010000045.1, read on the forward strand.
TTTAGCGGTGCTAGCCCAATATGTTTCACTAATGGGCAATGTAGAAGACAAGATTGTCGAATGCTTTAGGAATGGTGGCGGTCTTCCATATTCGGAATACCCAAAGTTTCAACAGTTGCAAGCAGAAGAAACTGCAAGAATTTTTGACAGTATGCTAACCAATCAGATATTGCCATTGATTCCTGAACTTAACAATAGATTGAATGATGGAATTAGAGTACTAGATATTGGATGTGGACGAGGCCGTGCCATTAATCTAATGGGTAAGGCATTTTCCAGATCCAAATTTACTGGTTGTGATATTTCTCATGAAGGGATATTATCCGCAAAAGAAGAAGCCAAGAATATGGGATTAACAAATGTCCGATTTGAAATTAAGGACGCATTATTAGTTGAGGAATTAGGCAAGTTCGACCTCATTACTGCGTTTGATACTATCCATGATCAGGTTCAACCTACAAAGGTCCTAAAGGCTATAAACACATCCCTGAATAATGATGGTTTTTTCTTAATGCAGGATATAGCCGCTTCAAGCAAGGTGGAGAAAAATATTGATAGTGTATTGGCTCCGACACTATATACAATATCTACTATGCACTGTATGTCAGTTTCTCTTGCCTTCAATGGAGAAGGTCTTGGTACTATGTGGGGTAAAGAATTGGCAGTAAACAAACTTACTGAAGCCGGGTTCAAAGATATTAAAGTGAAGAACGTAGAGGGAGATATCATGAATTACTATTACGTGTCAAGAAAATAACAATAAACATAATTCTCTACGAAAAATACGAGCTCGGAAATATAAAAACAGTCTATTTATTCAAGGATTATTCATCACTGATCTCTTCAGAGTTTCTTTTTTAGTTCAGAATTTTTTAAGCCACATGACGGACATCTGTATGATATTATTTTTTCAGTCTGCTTTTCAAGTATCAAATCCTCCCCGCAACATGGACACTTCATTGTTCTCTGATATTATGAGCCATTGTGGTTTATGAATCATATTGTCCATGATATATCATGGGAAAAATACTAATTTCGGGTTCTATAGTTTCATGTTTATCTCTTTAATTAATCTAGCAATGCGCTCCATATGGCTACCTATCCAATAGATCTTATTGCACTGACTGCATTTATAGAAAATGTCCTTAGTATGCAATAATCTATCTGGAATTTTATTCTTTATCGAATTCTTATCAATAATTGTGTCTAATAAGCCGTTACAGCAAGTACAAAAATTGGGTAACTCTTGTGAATTGATAGACTCAACATCTAAGGACCTAAAAATAGTAACAAGATTTTCTACCTCTGTCCTTTTATCCACAAGAATTGTATCTAATCCCTTTTTCTTACACCTTCTAAATAAGGCCCTATCACTTGTTAAAACTATTCTACCATGGTATTTTGATGAATTCAAAATATCCATATCGTCAATTTTAGACTCGTAAACTGTATCAAATCCAAATATTCTCAATTTCCTCGCTATTTTGCCAAGCATGGCATCAACGATGAAAGAATATTGATTGATATATTTGGTTTGACACATGTATATTAAACTTAGTTACCTTATACTGGTATTTGATAGTATACCCAATGTTAGTTCAATCTCAATCGGATACATATTCGAGTTTTATCAACTCTATAAAGTCTGATGTAACTAAGAAATTTACGAGTACAATTTGAGGTTGTTTATGGAGTTTTGTTCTGTACATTAATATGAAGATTTGATAGGTCAGGAAAACAAGATATACCTTATTTGATGTCTCTTAGAGGGACCTATTCATAGTACAATTAGATGCTTGTATCGAGTTGTTCCCGGGAAATTAACTTGTATGAAACTATGTATACTTTTAACTGTTCTTTTTTGTATCCTAAGTATAGTATACTAAGTATAGTATTAGTAAGTCCATATGTCGCTTTTGCTCAAAAGTCTGCAATATCGAATGAATCTAGTAAATCTACAGACCAGATGCAACCCAACGACACAGTGGGCAGTGATACAGGTTTACTCGTCGAAATGTATACTCATGATCAAATAAACGAAAGATATACCGGCTTCATGATGATATTCAGAATAATAACACTGAATCGGGACATTTTCAGGCCATTGGTGTATTATTAAATCTTATCTGTTACGATGAATATTATGAGAATATTATTCCTGCATGTGACATTGTTACAAGGATACCAATTGAGTGATCACGAACACCACACTTTAGACAAGATACTATAATGCTTAAACCTATTTATGATCTTACATATTAACTTACAAGTGCAAATGTTGGACTTGATTCAGCAAATTCCCCTCGAAATAGTGGAATTACTGCTATATATTGCAGGTTCGATATTATCCGCGCTTTTGGTCGCTCTCTCCATTTATTCGTATTATAAAACCGGATTGAAGAAACTAATTTATGCTGCTATTGCATTCTTATTATTTGGTAACTTTTTAGTTTACGAAAGTTTAGAACATTTTTACGGATTGGATAATGCGTTTACTGACTTAGTGGTTCCTTTAACATGTTTAGCAGTTTTAGCATTTTTCTTTTTGGCAATAAAAAAGAAGTCCTAATCAACGAACACTATTATTCTGCTATTGGATATTATAATTAAATTTTTTTATAGTGTTCATAGACATCCCAAATTTGCCAGGCCCAATAACCAATAATTACTATCCAACTCAAAGGAATTGGAATAAACCAAGGCATTACAAATGCTAGCACTATTCCAATAATAAGAATAATTATCCCTCGTTCTACAAAACCTAAGTAAATATGACCAACTCCCCAAACTAGCACAGAAAGAAGTACGGTTGGCCAAATCCTTCTTGCCAATTTTTATATCATGTATTTCTTCAGCGAGTAGAAAAGTTTTTCGCAGTAGATTAAAAGGAAATAAGAAATCTCTAGTGTATTTACAAACATACAGTAATAAAGTCAATGTTGAAAGCAGCAATATCCATTGGTTAAACTTAATTTATTGGTTGATATTCCTTTCCATTAATTGGTAATACTAAACAAATTCATATTAAGTAATTTCTCTGACTTGGGTTTTTCCTCATAAAATTCATTTTCAAATTTTATTAACAAATTAATCATTTTTCTAAATTGTAAACTGTCTGTCTTCTAACTCTATTGATTTGGTGACCTTGCAACGGCATCCACGGTATATGTAACAGTAAATGGCTCTCCGCTAGTTTTGTGAAATACAAGGGCGCTTCCAGTAAATTGCAATGAACCAGTACTTATTGGTGTATCGGTAACCTTCAGTGGAGTATCTGTGAACATTGTCATTGTTGAAATCGCTACTATCTTATTATCGGGTAAGGTTGCATGATATGGTTCTCCATGTTCGGAATCTATGGTAGATTGAGGTTTATAGAGATGTAGTATTTCAATCTCTATTGGCTTACTTGCAGTAAATGTTACTGTGCCTGTCCAAATCTTGCTATCGTTTCTTAAGGGTAGAGCGAAGACTATCTGATGAGGTATTTTACCATGAGGTGTCACGGTAGGAGACGCTGGATTTGACATTTCAGTTTTTTGACTAACAAATCTTTCTTCAGACAACGTGGGGTTGGAGACCATGACTGCTGCGTTCTTTTGAGTTTGGGACTCAATTGCAACTAGAATGACGAAAATAATGACAATCGATGGAGAATACAAATAATACCTTATCCATGCCCATACAAATCAAAAATGAAATCAAATAATAATTGTTTCTATCAAATTTGCTAATTTCCCTAATCTTACACTAGATTACAAAAAATATAATTGCAACATCGTCATTTGAGACTTCAAATTCTAGTTTAAGACTTTCAAAACCAAATATTATCTAGTTGTGTCCTCTTACGAAAGGCAATATGGGTAAAGTCTTCGTTTTTATTTCTACATCCGTGCCAGTGTAAGATAAATGCCGGAACGCAAATAACATCGCCTTTCTCTATCATGACAGTTTTTTCAATTTCTATATCTGTTTTAGTAATGTTCTCGGGATCAATCATAATCCTTTTGGCGAATACTACAATGCCCTTTCCTTCCGTGGCTATCAATACTTGATCTGACGCATGTATGTGGGGTCTAGTCCTGCAACCATTTCTAAATGTCACATGATACATTTCCTGTTCATTTGAATCATTATTGTCCAATACATTCTTGATTATGAAATCTCCAGTGAACTTATCCTTATATTTTTCATTTGGTTCTTCCTTTATAGACATGAAACTTTTTTTTTGCATTGTCTTTCCATGTGATATTCACTTATAAAAACTAGTGTAGTATCATAACTATATATTATTGACCTAGATCTTAAATTAAAGACGAGTTACTGCAATTCATAAATTAAAATGTAGAATTACATTAAATAATATTGGTTCTAGGCAGCATTCTAATGAAAATGGATAGGGTATCTTTTAGTAGAAAATGTTACCACTAGATTCACATATTAAGATGCTTGTCGAGAAATGACAATGTCCTATCCCATGCATCTTTAGTTTCATTAGGCGCGTAATTATCGCCAGAAGGATTTGCAAAAGCATGACCAACTCCCTTGTAGATGTGTATCTCATTTGGTATGTTATTGGCGTTTAATGCTGACTCAAAGGCTTTTACTGTGTCAACCGATATAGACGTATCTTGATCTCCAAATATGCCAAGTACTGGCCATTTTATTTTTGCAAGAGTTGCGTTGTCCGTTACCAAACGACCATAATATATGATGGTAGCTGATAGAGGATGATCCTGACTATTCAGCGCAAGCTGTAGGGATTGTCCTCCTCCAAAACACCATCCCAGTGATACTATTTTATCTGGATTAACGTTTGGGAGTGAAGTAAGGTATTTTATGGCCGATTTCAAATTAGCTGTGGCCATATCTTGATTGTCCCTGACATACTGGGTAAGCTCCGATGAACGGTTTCGATCACTAGTAACCTCGCCTTTGAAAAGATCGACAGCTAACACTACGTAGCCGCTCCTAGCTAAAAGATTCGCCATGTCCTTGATATTGTCATTTAATCCCTTGTTTTCATGGATCATAACTACTCCAGGAAGAGTATCATTATTCTCATTGTTGTTCTCATTGTGCATGATAGGATATACTAAATATCCACTTGCTTGATCATAATAATTTACGGTTTTGTTTTGTAATTCAACATCGGAGTTAGAGGCATCTAATCTTGTAAGATCCGTAACATTCGTTACTATATTAGATGATTGAGCTATTACCGAACTCACAAAAGTGCCCGACATTGCCGCTGAACTAACTAGAACAAATAGGAAAAAGATGCTAGGATATATTTGATTCACGAATGAGATTATACGATATCGCTTATATTTTTTATGCATGTATAATACATCTAGCAAATAAATACATGAAATTTTTACTTGAAAAAATCTAATTTTCTTGTAAGATTTAGAAAAATTGGTAAAATGAATCAAAATGAAATGGCGTATAATTTAAAACCATCAAAATAAATATTAAATCCATTATTCGTCGGTTTTAGGACTTACTAGTTATCCTGCTAACTTTCTCAAAATTGATAACAGGGAATGAGATATTATACAAAAAATTAAATAGCAAAAAGTGTCGAGTTCAAATTAGATACAATTTAAGAATAAGTTCTTAAATTGGGTAACCTGTAAGTATCTAAGTGTATATAAAGTTATGCAAAACTGATACTTTATAAATCTGGGTTTGAGGATCGATTCTTTTTTATAACACAACATACCAATTTATACGAACTTGTATGAAAGAAAATTTTAGTATATTAAGGTCTGGTGCTGCTGGAAGTACACTTATCGCAGGAATATTGCATCTTTCATTGGTTGCAGGCGCGGTAGACAGAAACTTTAACACAGGCATATTGTTTTTGATAGGTGGTTTGGCTCAAGTATTTTGGGTTCTCCCCACTCTCATGGGTTGGAATAAAGCATGGTATTATGTTGGTATCGCTGGTACTTTGACCTTTATGATAATTTGGATAGTGACGAGATTTCCAGGGAACCCAATTAATGGTAGAGGAGGATCAATTGGCGAAACGGCAATTGTAGTTGAAATATTTCAGGCTGCATTTGTTATATTGAGCATAATCATCTTATCCAGAGATCCTAAGGTAAGAAAATAAGGAAATAGAATAAAATTCAACGCTATTTGCTGGATGAATAATCGAGGATAAAGGCCATATATCAAACGGCAATATTTGATATGACATTACCATCAAGTAAGAAATATGTATGATAATTTCTACTTTAAAGTAACGACAAAAAAATCAACGTGATTACTCGTGAGTAGTAATGATTTATAATATTTATGATTTATGGATATGGGTCTTGATTTTTTCCTGCATCTCAGGTTTGAGAACATCCTCACGTGTGAATCCATGATCTTTGATTGCATGGTCTACCAGGTTGTCCATTAGTTCTTTTTCTGATTCGCCCTCCTACGAAATCGCAGTCGACTCCAACTTCTCTACATGAAACCGATAACATGCCTGATAATAGAGCAAAATAGTATTTAAGATAATAACAACCAATTTATTTAGAATCCCGATTTTTGTCCAACACTTGGAAAGTTGTTTAGATTATTTTTCAAAAACAATGTCAACTAGACAATTTCAAAAGTTTCTAATTTTCAAGTGAAGATGAATTAGTTGTACCTGTAGTTGTGCTTGCAGGGGGCTCCTCAAGATCAAGATTCACTGTAATAACATTTGATACAGGAACTTTCTTTGTCAAATCTGTGAAAGTTATATTTGCTAGTATACTTTGCATTGACTTGTCAAGAAACGTTGTCTTTAGTATTTCCACCCCACCATCACCTTGTGCAGTAAATCCACTTGGATTAGACGTGGTACGAATTAGCGATCCATTTGGTGCATACACTTTCATAACTGCATTAATCATTTCATTTTCTATTGATTCATCCTCAATAGTATACCCTATCCCCACTCTAACCTGATTTGCATCAGTATTTGTTAGAGGTACAAAGCTCGAGTTGCTCACAGAAATGGATATTCTCTCGCTAATCTGTGCGAATGATTGTGTAACACTAATCAGTGAAAAGAAACTAAGAAATGATAAAGCCAAGACAAACAAGATGATAGATTTTGGTGAATAGGACATTATTGTTATTTAATCACTAGTAATTTATCTCCTCTAAATAAAAAATCTTTCTTATCGATAAGTTGTTTATCAATCATGATTTACTTACTGTGATAGGAAATGATAATTTCATGAGTGATTATCAGAAGCAAAAACCTCTACTACCTTATTCCAAGCAGTAGCCAAGTTCTCGGTATTATATCCCCCTCCTCCAAGGCCAATGATTCTGCCACGAGATCTTTCGTGAGCAATTCTGTGCAATACTTTGGCAGCATATTCATGTGATTTATCAGAATATTTCAAATGTGTTAGTGGGTCTCCTGTTAAGCCATCCGCTCCACATTGGAAAATGATGAGCTCAAATTTCATAGATTCAATAAAATTTTCGATTTTTGTAACAGCTGATAAAAAATCAAGATCAGTAGCACCTGGTTGTAGAGGTAAATTTAACTTGGTGCCTCTAGCATCTCCTGAACCTGTTTCTGATTCAAATCCGGTCCCTGGATATAGAAATGAACCATCCTCATGAATATCAGCTATGAATAGATCAGGATCGTCTTCAAATTCGTAGAATACTCCATCTCCATGATGAGCATCAATATCAACATACAGGATTTTCTTTAAATTATGCTTCTTTCTTGCATGCATTATTGCAATCCCTATGTCATTGAAGACACAAAAACCGCCAGCTGCATTTCTCCTCGCATGATGCAAACCTCCAATCGGATTAAATGCATGAACGATTCCATTTGTCTTATTAATCACAGTTTCTAGAGCCAAGATTGTAGATCCCACGACATACAAAGATGCATCAAATACGCCCCTGAATGAAGGTGTATCTCCTGAGTCAAGATATCCTGAACCCGTTATTGAAGATTCCTTTACAAAATCTATATATTTTTTTTCATGAAAAGAGGATACCGTGCTTTCATCCGATAAAGCAGGTGGCAGTAGTTTCAAATTACCTGTACGCATAGATCTTGAATGAATAAGTGTTGACCAAAATGCTTCGAGTCTTTTAGAATTCAAAGGATGTTTCTCGCCACAGGAATAAGCCGAAAGTTCTTTGCCTATAATGACTGCAGAGTTACACATTATTTACTTTATCAAGACATACTATTAGTAGATTTTTAGAATAATAGTTCATAAAACAAATTTTACTTCGCTCTTTGGAACAAAATAAGCTCATTAAAATATAATCACGTAATGATAAAATAAAATACGATGTATCACGATTTTTTTTCAAAAATGCTTTATAGTACGACTCTATTAGTATATTCTGATCAAATTGTGCTATGATTTTGAAATCCCAGAAAGGATAAAACAAAAAAGTATAGTTGCCTCAGATAAAGAAGAGCAAGCGAAAGAGGAATTAGAGCCAATTAAGGTTCCTAATTAATTCATTTTTTCTTTTGTTTTTTTGATCCGGAATCCCTCAAGTCGACTCTATGAATGTTACTTTCAAGGAAGAATCAGGTTAGATAATGACTAGTCTACTGTATGTAAGTTTGGTTAGAGTTATCAAAGTTTTTGATTAATTCATACTTATTTTCAAACTTATCATAGCTTACAGATCCTAGTTGAGGAAAAATTTTTAATGGGTCTACTGCAATAACCGTTACCATACGTTCTTTACCAAAGAATTTTTCACAAAGTTCAACACTCATTTGTCTAACTGTATGTTCATCCAAAATTCCAAAACTATGAAGATACTCATGTAAAAGTACGGTAAACAGATAAGAGTTGTATTCATCATTCGAAGCTGAATATTTCTTTACCTGCTCCAGCAAGATGCTGTTAATGGCAATGACATTTGACCCCAATACATGATATGCCCCAACTCTTGCCGGCATCCTGTGAAGCATCAAGCTCAAACCGGCTCGTTTCATTTCATACACAGAATTAACAGAGTACTTTACAAACTCAAATACTTCATTAAAATCCTTCAAACCTCGTAGCTTGTCA
>JAICQW010000291.1 GCA_025937665.1 Nitrososphaeraceae archaeon
CGTGGCTGCCGCCAAGCACACCAGCATTGCGGTCGCTGCGGCCAGACACACCATAGCCTTTTGCTGGTACATCGTTATCATCTCCTTCTACGGATGGCATATCAGTAGTCCTCCTCTCCTTTCGACAAACAGCATTATATCTCTCGTGTGTCTGACTTGTGTATAAGATATTTTACACTTTCCATAAATTTGAGTAATAAAATGGTAATTATTTAATCTGTCTACTTCATATATATTATTATTATCATCGCTTGACTGGATGAATATATATGGCGGCCTGCCCAGCAATGTGGTTATATCTTAAACATCTACGCCGATAGATAGATGCTGCAAATCCGGAATCTTGGAGTCACTTCACTCAAAAGAGAGTTTGGAGAAAATGGGACGAGCATACCTTAAAGAGACTATAGCAGATTGCAAGATATATAATATTTAGACAAAGAAGATAAAATGATGGTGATAGTAGTGTCAGTACCATTCTCTACAGAAGGCGCACACAGATATTGCATCATGCTAAATCTTCGTTAGAAGATGAAATTTGTTTGATAGCTTCTCACTCAGTTAAATCTTATAAATTGGTGACAGAAGCACTACTATAACACAAGTACCAAACAAATACACATTGAACAAAGAATATAATTTGACGATATATTTGATGCATTTAGCTTAGCTCTGATATTCTGCAAGAGAATTAAAGACTAGTTGTTGTTGGCGCTGGTGATGATGGTTCATTCAGAGTTCATAATGTGCCGTTACTTTTCATACAAAATAAGGTTTGAAGCACTAAAGAGACAACAAGACAAAGAGAGGGATAAACCAAAGATGCTGCAAAATAATTTAACTATAAATTTACTTAATATTGGATAGAAAAGTCTACTACAAAAGCTATAGCTTTTGTAGAGAAAATACATTACATGTTACAAAGACAAATTGTTATCAAAGAGTTAGGTAATCAAATAGATACCAAAGATCCATTATACACAAAATATGCTATCACAGGTTTTCAATCCATAGTCTGGATCCCCATATCTGTCAATGTTACCATTTACCGGACTGTATCAATATGAAAGAAAGTAGATTTATTACACATTCCTTACAACTCTAATAGTTTGATGTAATAAATCCAGATTTCTTGTATTCATTTAACTTTAGTAAATCGTATTTTATTGTTGTTGTTGTTTAGATACATAGAACAATTAAAAGAGACCTGTCTGCTTTGTTATATCACTTTATGCCTCTCTTTAATAATAAGTGTGTGAATTGAATCTGTAATGCATTGTAACGATGAAATGTATACAATAAGATCAAAACAAAAGGTCTTAATTTTATTGTGCCTAAGTATTGCGATCACCATTGGTCTTGCATCAACTACAGATTTTGGGTTGGCTACTCCAGAGAACAAGACATTAATGCAACCTCAGGGTATACAAAATATGTCAACAAATGCTACAAATATCGTACTAGTCCATGGAGCATGGGCTGATGCATCAGGATGGAACAAACAAATTCCCGTTCTGAGGGATGCAGGCCACAAAATTATCGCTGTACAGCTTCCTCTTCATTCTCTGTCAGAGGACGTCGAAACAGTAAAACGTGCAATTGCATTTATTGGCGGCCCAACAATTCTGGTAGGACACTCATATGGTGGAATGGTAATCACAAATGCTGCTTATAACAATCCTAACGTTACTGGCCTTGTTTATGTTGCAGGCTGGGCTCCTGATGAAGGCGAATCACTATCGAGTTTCGTCGACCCATCAAAATATCCGAAAGAACTCTTCCTTGTTGACAGTGGAGGGTTTATGTACATAAACCCGGAGATTTTCCGCGAAAACTTTGCTCAAGATGTTGATCCCGCTGAGGCTGACCTTATGGCAATTGTGCAGACGCCCTTTCATCAATCAATTTTCATGGAGAAGTCCGGTCCTCCCGCATGGAAGCAATTACCAACATGGTATCAAATCTCTGACGCCGATCGAATGATTCCTCCCGATGTCCAACGTATGTTCGCAGAACGAATGAATGCCACCACTATATCAGTCAACGCTTC
>JAICQW010000158.1 GCA_025937665.1 Nitrososphaeraceae archaeon
AAGTTTTACCAACAACAACCTTGGCCATAGAGATAAAAATATCTCCGTATTATTTTAACCTAAGTTTCTCAAAATTTGTGCAATTTAGATATCTTAATATACAATATTTCAACTTTTCAAAGGTAATCAAGAATGAGGGCCAGATGACAAATATTGAATTTTCTGATCAGCTTGAATCGATTACCAATAAGAATCTGACCTGGGTAGATATCCAAAAGCCTACTCGAAAAAAATTAAAATTACTGGAGGGAAAATATCCACTTCACGAATTAAATATTGAAGATTCTCTTTCAAAAATACAAATACCCAAAATTGACAAGTACCAGGATCATATTTTCGTAATTTTGCATTTTCCGACTGTGGATAAAGATAAGAGTATCCCACGATCAACTCAGCTTGCGATATTTGCTGGGCCCAACTATCTTATTACTGTACAGCAAGGAGAATTGAAACCCATACAGGAAATGTTCAATCTTTGTAAGGAAAATGAGAAACAAAGGGAGACATTTATGGGCTCATCTTCTGGTTACTTGCTGCACAGCATCATAGATTTAATGGTCGATGATTTGCTACATGTTTTGATGAAGCTTGAGGGAAATTTGGATGATATAGAAGATTTAGTTTTCGACGAGAAAGTGGCAGTAGCTCGAGATATTTCACTATTGAGAAGAGAGATAACAACCCTTAGAAGAGTAGTTGTTCCACTGAGGAGAATCATTTTGGAGTTAAGCAAAGAGATGCAAAGATTTTCTGAAGAAGATTTAACTGACTATTATGATGACGTAAAGGACCATGCCGAAAAGGTCCTTGAAGTTCTTGAAGAATCTAAAGAAACTGTAGAAATTTTTAAGGACACTGATTTCATGTTGAGTACTGAAAAATCAAACAAGATCTTGGCAACTCTTACGATTCTCTTTACCCTATCTATCCCTGCTACGGTAATCGGGGCTTATTATGGAATGAATGTTAATTTGCCTGGAGGCATTGTGACTGGTACTCCCGAATTTCTTGGACCTTTCACTTCATTCATAGTTTTACTAATAACCGCAATAGTACCCTCATTAGTAATGGTTTGGTACTTTAAGAGATTAGGGTGGTTTGGATGGTAGTATGTTATTGGTATGATTGTGGACTTACTACTACAGTTCGATTCAATCTTTACTTTCAACTAATGACTTCAAGTCAACGTTGAAGAACGTTCTCAGGATGCCAATATATGATTCAACTGGGGGTGGAATCTCATCCTCACATGATACTTTCATATTCCAGGCGTTGATCCATATTATCATTGCATACAGGATATTGAGAAATCGCTTATACTGATCCGGTACTACCCCAAGGCTTTCCAAATACTTGTCGCCCAATACCCAAGATGCTGTAAAGTCAAGACACTTTTGACCATAGATGGCCTTAATCTGACCTTCTATACTCTTAGCATATTTAAACGGAGTTCGGGAAACAAAAAAGGGAAAATCTGTTTTATTAGGTATAACAAGGTCGGGGGGTGACCAGATGGTAATGATTCTACTGCCCTCTTTTAATTCTGTAGAAAATTTCTGCATCATTTGTTTTATGATCTTTTCATCATGAAACCAGAAAAGGAACACATTCCCGTCAGAGATATCCACACTCCTTATGTCGTCGATTATTACTCTAGCATTTGTTATTGAACGAGTTTTTTCCAAAAGACCCGCAACTGATTTTTTTCGTTTTTCCACACCTATTGCTTTCTTGACTTTATATTCAGTCGATGCAATGTAAACCGCATTACTATTCCCGCATCCGAGATCATAAAAAATATCTTTCTTGGAAAGTCTCGCAAGTTTGAACATTCTCCTTATCACACCATCCGGCAAACTAACGTTGTCGCCTTTAACAACAGAAGTTGGCAGGGTAGAAATGAATTCATTAATATTCATTGTGAATCGTGTATCGGGTACTAGAGTGTCCACTTATTATATAAAAACGGAACTGTGACAATAGTCCAATTAGTGTATCATGAATAAGCATAATGTTTGATAAAGTTAATAATGGACATTTGGATATTCTTCTTTGTGAACTGTGATTATCGTGGTCATATTTACATAGCTCATCAACTCGAAGGGAATAAGAATAGACAATACTCTCTGTTTGATGTTGGTAGATGTCTGATAATGGGATGCGGATGCTCCAGTTATATCGATAAAATTGAAAAGATAGACGAAGAATTAATATGAATGGAACTTTCTCAAATCTGAATAGGCTGAAAATAGTTTCTACAGATTCACTGTACTGTGGTTTAGTAAATAGACCATGATTCACTAGTAGATGGATCAGAATGAATAACACCAAATTTTTGAATATACTGTTACCTTTCATATCTTTGAGTCTAATTTATTCGACCATGCTCATTGGTGTCTATGTTTCTTCTCTAAATAGAGGTGTGGCATGCCCTGATTGGCCTCTATGTCCAAACGGATTTGCATTTCCTCCAGAGAAATTTTTCTACGAACATTTTCATAGACTTGTGGCAATAGTTGCCGCTATTTTTACTGGCGTTGCTTTGATTTTCATCAGAAAAAGTCTTTGGAAATTGAATAAACTGATTGTCATAATAGTTACCTCCCTGATTATCGTCCAAATTATCATGGGCATCTTTGTCATTTCAAGTAAATTGAGTCCTGTAATTGTTGCAGTACATCTCTCTACAGCAGTAACAATTTTTTCGCTTATTTTTGTACTGCTAAGGGAATCATATCTTGAAATCAAGAGAAGAAAAGTATAGAATTGATGAATACCAATGATTTCAGAAACTCAAAATAATGGTTGTATTCATGGATAGTAATGGTATTAAAATGATAAAATATATTTTTTTTGTTGGAAGAATACTAATAGACGAGGAAAATTTTTATACATATATTGATTCTAGATTACTTTACCTATTAAATCAATTTGGAGCAAAAATTGATTATAGAAATTATTTTGCAATAAAAGACGATATCATAAAGAATAGAAAGTTGTCAAAGGACAGTGTCGAAGAGTTAGTGACTCAAATATGCATGGTCCTAATGCCTAAGGGATATGAAAAAATGATTTTGAGGTACATCCTACCTTCAATAGAATTTGCAAAGAGACACCTATTGTATCCTTATGATGACACAATTGTCACGATAGAAACACTTGCCAAAAATTTTAGAATAGGCATAATTGGCAATGAGGACGAATATTCAAAAATTTTGAAAACCTGCGGAATGGGCAAATACATTAATTGTTGTGTCTTATCTTACAAGGAAAGTAATGAACCAGACGGAGAAATCTTTGGTTTGATTTTAAATATGTTGGCTATTAAACCCAACGAAACTTTACTTGTTGGTGATAGACTTGACTTACATATTCATCTTGCAAATGCGTTGGGGACGATTTCAATTAGGTTTTATAAAACCATATTCAATTTACAGGAAGCTAGAAACCGAAATGAGGTTCCAAAACTAACCATCAATAAACTTAAGGAACTTGTCAACACCGACTATATGATGGAGCAAATTTGAATGATTAGCTTGAATCTAATGACCCCTTTCGAACTGTTCTGTTATGCTTTTGAACACCCTCGTCATTTCACTTTTTTCTAGCCTATGGTTTGAAGTAAACATAGCATGAATTGGACCTCCTCCATCACCAGGCTTCCTTGGGACTATGTGCAGATGTACATGTGGTATCTCTTGTCCTGAATCTTTACCGTTATGTATCGATAGTAACGTGCCTTGTACATTGGTTCCTTCTTCTATGAATGGTAGTATTTTGTATGCCAATCTAAACAGATTGATAATTTCATCAAATTCAACATCTTGTAATTTTGCATAATGATTTTTAGTAATAACCAGGGTATGGCCTGCAGTCAGTGGAAATGCATCAAGAAAAGCAATCGCGTTATCATTTTCGTCTATGATATTGGCATCAATTTTCTTTTGTCCAATCTTGCAAAATATACAATTGTCGTCAATTTTTGCATTCATGTTATTTAACAGTCCCTTCGACTAATAAAATTTTACCACTTCTGAAATAAATTTTTGATAAAATATTCAAGCAGTATGATTGAAAAGCGATGTAATGTGCTTCGCTGCAACGTATTTATTAATATTATTATCAATGGTAACCATAGGCCGTTCTTTGTCATTAACAAATCCGATAATCTGAGGATTGAAGTTATGTTTCTTCAGGTCTTCCAAAATTAGTGGAGCCAAATCCTCACTTGTTACTATCAAGTGACATCCATTAATCGCTGCTGTTGAATTTGAAACAAGGAATTCATCTGTCGCAAATCTTGCCAACTCCTCATGCTTTATTGGTACTTCATTTATAACCAAGTGAGCATTTGCCACTTTGGCTAAATTAATTAATGCCAAGATGCCGTCCGAACCAACAGGATAAACGCCAATAATATTACCATTTGTATCCACCTCTTTTCCAAATTCAGTACAGTATTTTGAAATTATCTTACCCAAGGAAAATCTAGGTTGAGTTAAAGATTTTATTATTTCATTCTTGATTGAGATATCAATTGGTTCATGCTTACTCAAAATGGAGTTCATTTCGCCAATCCGATTTA
>JAICQW010000100.1 GCA_025937665.1 Nitrososphaeraceae archaeon
CTCTGCAATCCCTACAACCAGTGATATTCTCCCGACAGATTTAAGTTTTGTAATAGGAAATTCAGTTCCAATTACAAACAATAAAATGATTATTCCAAGCTCAGCTAATGTATTGATAGTGCTTACATCATGAATCAAGCTAAATGGTGGAGTAAAGGGACCAATAACCATGCCCGCCAATAAGTACCCAATTACCATTGGTTGTTTCAGTCTATGAGTAACAAATACCATAATCGCGGCTACTATCATGACTACCGCGAAATCTTGAATTAAGAAAGTTGAACCGAGTTGTGTTATGAGGTCGAAAAAATACAAGTTAATACTACCCAATAATCAATTTGCAATTCCAGTACTAAGATGAACTATCGTGAGTTATCTACATCAAGATCATAGTTCTTCAACCCATGGGCCTTTATGAATCGCAAAAGTTCGTCATGATCATTAATTTTATAATATTTTTTCATCTTTTCTAAAGTTTCATCATCATAATTAACGTATTTTTTTACTCTTGCTTTCTCCATACTTATTAAAATATGTAATCGCACTTAAATTTTTCAATAAATATGATGAAAAAATGGTCTTAAACAAAAATTATTGAAGACTACTGTGTGCTATTGTATACACTGCGCTTTTAAGAAATTTAGTAACTCTTCTCGCTTTTCAAATCTATAGTATTGCATTAATTTCTTTAAGGTCAATTCATCGTATGTGACATCAGATTGCTTTTTCTTTTTAAGAGCTGTATTGACGCTCATTGTTTTCTTGTTAGTCTCAATTAGGGAGTTTGGCTATATTAGCATTTATCTGCATATTTATAAGATGAGAATCCTGTAAAATATAATAATTTTTCGGGAATTTTTGGATTAATATTGAAAAAAGTGGAAAAATTATATTAAATTGAATTTACTCGCCAAATTAGGAGAACCAATCTAAAATTTTCGTTTGAAGTATTTATTAATATACAGCGTAGTAGATATTTTAAATCATATATGACATCGGGTAAATATTTCAATAGGGCAGTAATTGCACTTGACGCACCTCACGTTGGGTATGTTGTTCGTGAAACAAATGACAAGATTGTTGTATTTGGAGATGGGAGTGAGAGATATGACATCCCATTATCGGAAATACAAACTGTCAGCAAAAACGTGTTAATTGGATTAAATTTTGATGAGATTGCAAAGAAATATTCCGTAGATAGGGATGCGCCACTTCCGACAAGCAAATTTGTAGATCCTTGGGGCGCAGATGGAACCACTGACTTGAAATCTTATATGAAGGAATATGCAAAGACATTATTCAATAAGGGAGTCAGGATAGCAAATGAAGATCACGTAGGACATGTAATGAAGGAAACAGATGATAAAATTATCATATTTGGTGAACGTGATTATCGATTTGACGTTCCCAAGTCAAAAATTATTGCTGTTGGAAGAAACGTTATCTTAGGAATGGATTGGGACGAACTATTTACTTACAAAGTTGATAAAAATGCACCGCTGCCAACTGGAGATCCTATCGACAAATTGGTAGAGGAAGAAGACACACTCTAAAACTCATTTCTTTTGATTCGATATTCAATTCTTTACCAGTCCTGGAGAAGCGGAGTATTGTTGTATAAATGGTATTGATAGATATTTTTACAAACAAGAAAGTAGATTATTTTACGGTATTTGCTTCACTACCCGATATGGGGAGAGTTGGAGGATTGGTATCTTCATACCTGGCAAGTAATTTAGAAGCTGAACATATTGCAAACATTGTATCAAATCCAAAACCATGGGTCAATGTTAGAGATGGTGTTATTGAATCGGCGAAAGATGTTTACAAGATTTATTTTTCAGATAGTGAGAAGCTTTTGGTCCTTACTGGTGATGCCCAACCTGAGGACCATAGGGAGCTTCTTGACTTGTGTAATACATTTCTTGATTTTTGTTTGTCGATTGGTAAAATAAAAAGACTCTATACCGCAGGTGGGTCATTAAACGATATGCTCACAGGTGAACCAAGAGTTGTTGGTGTAACAACCAAACTTGAGCTGCGAAAGATTCTTGAAGATGCAAATGTGGATACTCTGGGTTCTGAGTTTACAACAATTACATGGTTCAATGGTCTTATTTTAGGAATTGCTTCTGATAGACACATCGAAGCAATTGGATTTTACGGTGAAATCTCAGACAAGACTTTACCGCAGCCACTTGCAGCAAAGAGCATTGTAAAGGCCTTCTCAAAAATTGAAGGCTTGCCTATCTCTACAAAACTTTTTGACGCACAATATGAAGAAGTCTTGGACCATATGGAAAAAAACAAGGGAATGAAAAGTCTAGATAAATAAATGATCTAGTTTTCTGAATAGTTTACTGATTTTCATCTGCTAATGTAGAGTATGACATGCATTTTATTATATTACCGATTTTCAAATAGTTATCATGAGACTACGATAAAGCCTCTTGCGATGCCATTTCGAGTTGTATCTGGCAGAGTTTGATTAACTACCTTGAGTGATTTTACTTCAACTTCCAAATTAAATGTTCCTTCAGAGGGTAATGTTAAGGTTTGATTTGAAATTCCATTTGGTGCAGTAATATTATTTACGCTAACTATTTCCTCACCTCTTCCTGTTTTCACAGACAAATCATAATTAACATCAGCGATTAATCTATTGCCACTTAGGGCGTCACTGAAATTAAGGCCAAGAGCATTTTCACCTATCGCTGGAGGATTTGGATTCCATAACAATGATGCATGTATTCCTCCTGTGTCAGTTACTACGTCCTCGGATGTCTTTTGTGATTCATTTCCTTGTGGACGAATTGTAAATTTCATCGAGTCATTACTAATTCCTAATGCTGCATTATTCTCTGCCAATTTTAGAATATCATTTTTGTTCAACAGAAAATGGATTATCAATGCCTTTTCTGAAGTAAAAGGGTCAATTGCAAGCGATCTTCCGACCAAAGGTTGTCCATTTACAGTTCCGCTAAATATGCTAGAATTTGAAAATTCTCCGAAGGATTTTGGGAACTTGATTTCTTCATGAACGAAAATATTTTGTGATCTTATTCTCGAAATGTTCCAATCAAAAGGCATGGCCCATTTTGCTTCAACGTCTTTAGGCTCAAAAGTAAAGTTTTGAATTCTATCATAATAGGAGATTAATGTGCTGTTATAGTTTTGATTTCCATAGGTTAGGTTTGTAGTAAAGACATCTCCAATACTGAGATAAGAGTCAAATCTTGGAGCGTTTTCAGGAACAAAGATGTTTCTAACATTATCAATTCCGAAAATTTCTATACCAAAATGGTATAAACCTCCTTCAGATAATGCTGGACCGGATATTGTCAATTGTCCTGTTTCACTTGTCCATCCACCCAAAAAAGGTTCTGTACTTCCAAAGACCTTTATCGGACCAGGACCTGGCTCAAATTTTAACGACAAAGGTCCTTCCTTAGAATAGAACAATTCACGAAGTAATAATTTGTCTGCCTTGGTGATAGTTAGGAAATAATTAACGTTAGTAATATTATTTCCAGTCTTTGAATCGAATAACCTTAGTTGAAAAAAGGCATTTTGCATAGTATCTGATGTCAATATGGGTGGGCTAATCTTTGTATAGAGACTTGCCACCCTATCGCCCACAGTAGCCGGGGG
Source organism: Nitrososphaeraceae archaeon (assembly GCA_025937665.1). GTDB lineage: Archaea > Thermoproteota > Nitrososphaeria > Nitrososphaerales > Nitrososphaeraceae > TA-21. The sequence continues at coordinate 3,652 of JAICQW010000100.1, forward strand.
TAAATTTTCTTCAAATAAGCCATCTGCAATTGCTTGGTGGAAATTTGGAATTAGAATAGTACCGGTTACAAATAGAAAGGAGATAATTATTTTGATATATTTTGCCATGTTCAGACTAGAAAATAATTGGTAATTTATATTATTTAACAGCACACCGAATTCAGTTATATCTTGTTCTGCTAATAATTTAAATGCAATCCATATCATGTATTACCATATGTGGTCAATTCGTCGAAATTTGACACCACGTATATTTTCTCTGTTATCTACTGTCATCTTGATATCATTTATTTTGGTTTCTAATACTCAAATATTTGGTGCTGAACTTGGAGATGGTCACAACATGCCGATGGTTAGCCTTGGAGATCGGAACGCAATGCTAGATTTCAGCTCAAATCAATTACCTGCAACCAATAATGTGCAATTGGATTTTACTTTGATAGATAACAAAACTGGGAATAATATACAACATACAACTTATCTTGTAGCTGTATTTAATGAAAGTCAAAGGCTTTTCACTGAAACAGTCCATAGTCATGATGGACATATCCTTATGGAATTTGTTCCATCACCAATAGAATCGTACAAAATTAATGCAAATTTTGATACACTTTCAGCTAGCTATGTTGCCGATTATAGTGGTCCGATTAAAGTTATGGGTAATATTTTTTCACCAGGTAATTATACGGTATCTCTTGAAGTAACGGGAGTGGATTTTGATAATCTGTTTCTTCCTACTCCTCTTGAATTTGAGTTCCCAGTATCCATTAACGGTTAGCTCAGACACTGAGTTCTAAATTATGAAGTTTGAGATTTACGTTCGAAAAATTTTTCTATCCATTATGAATACATTAAGATGTGACTATAAAGGCGTCAATGTCATTTTCTGATCTAGACTATGATCTTTTTAACACTGTACTTGAGTGTTGTAAGAAAAATGCTGAAATAAAATATGCTGATAGACAAAGGCATAACATCGTAGGTAGATCTGTATTCGGAACTCAAAACCAATCTGGGATTAACTTTCAAATTATCCTAAAAGATAAACCAACGGGAGTTGAGATATATGATTATTCAAAGCGTGGTTTAGACAGAAAGTTTGCTGACAGCCTTTTCAATTTGCTTCTGCCAATTGTGGGGGAAGATGCCGACATAAAGTTTGAGGATCAAGATGAGTGTGCTATTTGTAAGAAAAAATTCAAACTCGGTCTGTCTAGGTTTATTCCATCTATAGGTTGGGCAACTCATAGCGAACTATGTGAATCATGTCATACCCTATTATCAAATCATGAAAAGAATTACTGCTGCATCTGCCAAAAAAAACTTGGCATTAGAAAATATTCTGCAAGGATTGGTTGGAATCGTAATCTTATGTTATGCAAGGAATGTTATCTTGTTCGAAGACCTCAAGTCCAAGACAATGTTGCGACAATGGGTGACACTGAATCGCTTAAAATTCTGAAATCCAAGTCAATCTCATCATCTCCCTCCGAGCTCTTGAATAAACCTGTGATTATTGGGACTGATGATCCACTACACATCCTCAAGATTAGGTTCGCTAAAGGAGAAATAAGCAAAGAAGAGTATCAGGAAATGAGGAGGCTGTTAAAAGATGAATGATTTTTGTCCATTATTCAACTAATTCGGTGTCATTTATGCAATTTATACAAAAGCTCATCACTTTATCTGAAATTGTAAATATTATAGCTTGTTGTGCCACTTTTTTTCCAAATAATTGCTTTCCTATGAAGATTAGGTTAAAAAATATGTAAATTTTTTAAAATAAATGTATAATTTCAACAAAATTCTAATCTAAATTAGAATATTTTATTCTTATCTCAGAATAATATTTATAGTGGAAACCTTTACAATCCGCTAATGAATCGTAGTTTACTACTCGCAAGCTCATTGATAGCTAGTTTCTTGCTTGCAAGCAGTATTGCTTTTGTTCCATATTTTTCAGCGAACAATGTAGTACATGCGCAGGAAACTGAAAATCAAGGTGAGGTAAAACATGTAACTTTAATCGCATCAGAAAAACAAGTTCAAGTTGCTCCTGATAATGCATTGCATCCAGGAGGAATAATGTACAATGCGATGGTATTCAATGGTACCATTCCAGGACCAGTTATATCGATAGACCAAGGTGACACACTAAACATCACATTAAAAAATGAAGGACAGACTATACACAGTCTTGACTTTCATGCAGGATTTGGTCCAGGTAAAGCATTATCTGGTAGTGTAGAACCAGGACAATCAAAGACATGGTCACTTACAGGTGAATTCCCAGGTGTATTCCTTTATCACTGTGGTGCTGACGGTTTGAACGGAGTATGGGAACACATTTCTAACGGAATGTATGGTGGCATTGTTGTTCATCCAACAAACGAAGAACCAGCCAAAGAATTCTACATGGTATACAGCGAATTGTACAACAGCGCTGACAAAGGTCCATTCGTAGGAACCAATGGAACAGCAGGATCATTTGACATTGGCAAATTCATATCAAACAATCCAGACTTGGTACTGACAAACGGTATGTCTCACAAATACGTACCAGCAGTTGGTGAAGTAACCACACTAGAACTTAACAAAGACGCAAAAGTATTCCAGGTAAAACCAGGTGAATTGACTCGTTGGTATATAGTTAATCCAGGACCAAACGATGGTGTTTCATTCCACTTTATTAGCGGAATGTTAAGCGTAAGAGATGGTAGCAACA
>JAICQW010000064.1 GCA_025937665.1 Nitrososphaeraceae archaeon
AGGAACTTCAGGAACAGTTGTAGTTACATTAGCTTCAGGAACTTCAGGAACAGTTGTAGTTACATTAGCTTCCGGAACTTCAGGAACATTCACCTCATCGGTAACATTTGCTTCATCGGTTCCATTATTCATTACGTTTGATACGAATTCTTTGGCTTCTTCCTCTGTGAATTTACCTGATTGCACAAGTCCATTAATTAACATCACTCTTGCAATAATTTCTTTGGCTTCTTCCTCTGTGAGCTTGCCCGTATTCACAAGCTCGTTTATCAACTTGTTTTGTTCATCGATGCTTGCTGATGAAGCATTGGAAGTAACAGTGTCCGTATTACTAGTGCCTGATGAATTCTCTTGGTTAGCAGTAGAGATTTTAATAATAGGTAGGTTATCATTTGTAGAATACTCATAAATATCCCTCGTATGTATGGATTCCATAAATAAAGAATTAATTCCTACGTCGCCACCATGTACATAAGGCCCAAATCCTAGCAGATCATTATGGTTATCCAAAAGATGTCCTTCCTTAGACAATGCTTGTAGTGGAATCATACTGCCAATGATAAACAACGCTTCAACAATAACGAGAAATGTCAGTGCCGAATGTTCTCTGTTCACTACGTATTATTCAACGTAACCATATAAAAAATTGTGTTCTCATTAATCCAAATTCCTTAAATACACCATTTAATGTCGCAACCTTCTATCCTGGTAAATAGGGAAATGTGTTAAAAATGAGCCGAGTTACAGCTTTTTAGCGAGATTCTTGAACGTATAATATCAGGAGGAAGTGGTTTTACTCGAATCAATATTTGAGGAGTTGTCAGATTGTTTTTGACTGCTCTTGGCCGCTCTCTTGGTATTTTCAAGATATGCTACAGTCGTTGCAAGATTTCCGAATCCCATTGAATTTAGACTCTCAGAGGGCACCATAACTATAGTATTGCCTTGCACCTTAATTGATTCGTAAAGCATGTTCGATTGCCTTAAGGCATATGCAATGGGATTATCTGAATATACTGCAGAGGCTTCCTCAAATTTCTTTGCAACCAGAATTTCAGATTCTCCATACGTAACCCTTGCACTTTTTTCACGTTCGGCTTGAGCTTGCATAGACATTGCATTTTCAAGCTCCTGTGGAATGATTACTTGTCGTACCTCTACTCCTATTACTTCGATGCCCCAATTCCCAGACTCTTGTGAAATGGTTGATTTTATGTGGTTATTGATTTCTTCTCTCTTTGATAAGATATCCTGAAATAATGAGGAGCCGATATTATTCCTCAGAGTGGTTTGAGAGATCTGCTTAATCATTTCATTAAAGTTTTCAACATTTAGTACCGCATCTTTTGCCCTATCCTCAACAACTTTGTACCTTAATATCGCGTCAATTGTAACGGGGACATTGTCTTTGGTTAGCATTCTTTCTGCTGTGAATTCTCTTACCTTTTCTCTGATATCAACAACCATGACATTTTCAAAATAAGGAATTCTAGAACGCAATCCAGGACCTACTTGTCTATTGTATTTTCCGAGTCTAAGAATGACTGATCTCTCATATTGTTTTATTATAAAAAGGAACGATGCTATGATTGATATCATTGCAATAACGACTGCGATTGTGATAGCTTCTAAACTATTGTAAAACCAACCAAATACGATACCAAGGAGTACAACTGCCATACCTAATGCTAGTAGACTCGCAGAACCACTTTGATGCACTATTCTATCATAAGAAATAAACGCATCTTCAGTTGACATCGACCAATCTTAAAAACTACTATAATTTAGCATTTGCTGTTCAAAAATCAAGTAAATCAAATCATGAAAAACTTTCTGTATACTATCTGGGATTTCATAAATTCTAATAAAAACCACAGATCACTTTATCTTATCATTCCAATCTCCATAAAATATAGCTTTCTAATCATCAATGAATATGATGTGAGATTCTATGTATCCTATATCTATAAATTATCTAAAAAGTCCTACGATATTCTCAGGAAATGAAAGCACAGAATGGTCATGTTGTATTGTCAATGTTGATGGGTGTTATTTTTATGCTGTATTTTTCAATGATGTTACAGACTGTCCCTGAGTTGAGCGGGCAGGCTCCTGTCGAAAATAAAACAGGCAATAAGATAATAATGCATACACATTCTAGTCTTAATGTTACTGTTAATGGAGATTTATTACTCGTACCCAACGGAGTTGGAATAAATTCAACGTTGTGGAATGATCATTCATTAGATAGATTTGGAACAGAGCGAAAAAGTACAACATTTGGAACGATAAGCCCAGCAATGTCTCCATTACACACCCATGACTCAAGTGGATTAATTCATGTTGAATCAACTGAATATAGAAATTATACCCTAGGAGATTTCCTTAATATTTGGGGATTGCCTCTTGATGGAATGAAAGTAAATCTTATCACGAATGGGAATAGCATTGAAAATTATGCGAATCATACTCTAAAGGATATGGAAAAAATCATTCTGAAAATTCAGGATTAAATCAATCTATTTCGCTATCGTTATTATTTATTTTCACCACGAGAAATAGGATCTTTTCCAACAGTAATGTTATGGCCCATACTGCGTGAAGTCGTTGTTTTAAAGTGATTGGGCTCAGCTTCAGTTATCAAATTTACATATTGCATTAGAATTACCAAATATTTCTAATTCATTTCCAAAAAATATTTGATTTGGCATCGCCTTTTAGCCTATCTTGAGTAGTAATTTAGACCCCAAATACTATGATAAAAAACATATCGTTAATTAATGCCCAATACATAATTTTTCACATGAACAGGAAAAAGACCTTTTACATTCTGGTGTTAAGCGGTATTGCGTTTATATTAATTGGGGGAATCTCAATGATTGATTCAAACATTCCTCGAAAAGTTTCATTGGCCAGTACGTTGAATGTGAATCTAACAGATGTTATTACACCAATAATGAATAATGGAAGTATTGGAAAAATCATAATTGATGGATCAAAATTTAATTTCAAGATCGAAGATCCGAACAAGTCGGTTGTTATTTCAGTCAGTAATCAATCACATTATGAATACGATTTGGTTGCCAATAATGAAGGTCAATATAGAATGGAAACAAAAAATACCGGAGATTCAGAAGTGAAAATTGAGGGAGAAGTGGAAACTAAAGCCGCTCCACTGGCCTTTGGAGGTCAGATGATGTTACTCATAACAGGAATCATAGTTTTGGGAATTGGAATGAAAGCTAAATTTGCATGAAATAAAGTGACAACTAATTTATTGTTCCTCTTTGGTAGGAACCTAAGATTTTAACAAATGTACATTTCCTTTCAATATTATCAAGGGCCTTTCTAACATTATCTTCTTCAAAGTGCCCTTCAAAATCCACATAAAAGTTGTATTCCCAGGGTTTTTCTTTAGTTGGTCTTGACTCTATTTTTGTAAGGTTAATCTTATTATTATCAAATTCTTGCATTACAGAGTATAACGAACCTGGTGTGTGTTGTAGCCCAAAGATCATCGAAGTTCTATCGGCCTTTGAAGGAGCGGTTAGATTGTCAGACAGGACTAGGAATCTAGTGAAATTATTTTTTCTGTCTTCAATATTGTGATCAAGAATCTTCATATTATAGAATTCTGCGGCATTCTTGCTTGCAATGGCTGCGGTGTCAAGAATTTTCTTTTCTTTGATAAGTCTAACCGAACCGGCCGTATCGTATGTTGGTGTAGGATCTAGATTATTTTTCTTGATGTAATTTCTACATTGGGCCAATGCCTGAGGATGGGAAAGAACTTTCGTTATAGCAGTACTGTTTGGTATTGCAATCAAACAATGATTAACCTTAAGAAATATTTCACCAGTGATTTTTTTATCAGCATCTAACAACAAGTCGTAGATTTCATTGACAGATCCCTCGATAGAATTTTCAATCGGAACCACGGCACAATCAATACTATCACTTCGTAACGCTTCAAAAATATCTTGGAACAATCTCATAGGAATAAGTTCGGAATCGGGGAAAAATTTAGTGGCAGCAATTTCACTATATGCTCCATGCTCCCCTTGAAAAGCGACTTTCTTTCCTTTCAAAGTATCTGTTATCTTAGAACTAATAATTCATATATTTTTAGGTCATAATATCCAAGAATTGAGGTCGGAATCAGAATAATATGGCGAGGAGACTTCTACAAATTATGATAAAGTATTTAATGCTTAACACTGGAATTTAAGATTAATGCAGCTAGATCAGCAGTACATTGATCCTTTAGACAAACAACTTTTGAATGATATTCAATGGACCTTTCCTCTTTCAGAAAGACCATATCTCAAAATAGCAGCAAAACATGGACTCACCGAAGAAGACGTAATGAGAAGAATTTCTCTAATGAAACAAAGTGGCCTGATAAGACAGATTAATGCAATTTTTGATACGAGGAAACTAGGGTACAAAAGTGCATTGGTTGCATTTGCTGTACAGAAAGACAAACTAGATGCAGTGGCTCTTGAAGTCAATAAGCATCCAGGTGTCAGTCATAATTATGAGAGAGATCATGAATTCAATATGTGGTTTACTTTAGCCGTTCCTCCAGAAGGAGATTTGAAAAAAGATCTTGAACAAATGGCATCGCTTGATGGGGTAATCAAATTTCGACTCTTACCAACTCTCAAGTTATATAAAATAGGAGTGAAACTTGACATGGTAAATACAGATCCTAGTAAATTGACGCCAGATGACAATGTGAAGAGTTTGGACCAAAAGAAATTTGAGCTTACTTCAAGGGATAAGGATTTCATAAGAGAACTACAGAAGGATTTAGAGGTATCAGTTAGACCGTTTGATGACTCTGCCAAGAACCTTGGCATAACGGTAGATGAATTATTCAAGAAGGCAGAAGAGTATGAATCACTCGGAGTAATGAGGCGCTTTGCAGCAATTCTACGACATAGAGATGCGGGATTTACCGCCAATGGTATGATTGTTTGGATGGTACCTGAGGATAAGATTGATGAAGCAGGGTACAAATTAGCATCGTTCCCCCAGGTAAGTCATTGCTATAGGAGGCCGGTATATCCTGATTGGCCATTTAGTCTATTTAGCATGATACACGCCAGAACGGTAGAAGCCGCCAATAAAATAGCAGTAGAACTGTCAAACTTTGTAGGAATTAACGAATACCGGATTCTTTTTAGCTCAAGAGAATTCAAAAAAGAAAGGGTAAAGTATTTTGTAGACTGACATCTTCTCTCACAGTACTTTTAATTTCTTGCCGGATTTTACATAGATTGATCCAACCTGCCAATTTTCTATTGTTTTCAAATTTAAAAATTCGTTAAAATATTTCACATTCGATTGTTACTAAATCTTGGATCCTTCACATCAGTATTTTCAGAAAGAAAATGTCAAGAATCAAGTTGAAAGTAATCAGAGTGTAATGATAAGATAGGAATTTATTGTTTGTAAAACGTATTTGCAGATTGAGCGAAGTTAGCCCAGACTGGTTAAGGTACGAGCTTCCCAAGCTCGGGATCGCGGGTTCGAATCCCGCACTTCGCATTTAATACATTTCAAGAATTATTATCATATGCCCTCATGAGGGCATAAATATTGCTTCAATAATGATTTTATTCGGTTTTGTCATATAATATCGAGCTTGTTTTGATAGAAAATAATCAAATAAACTTTTTGAAAGCTATTTTCAATGATATTTTTATCCATCAAATAAAAAAATATATTAGCATATACTTAAAAACATGTATTTATCATATTTTTAATATATTTTGAAGCAGGTCATCACTTTTCACTCATATAAGGGTGGTACAGGAAAGACAACCCTAGCTGCTAACTTGGCTGCATTGTTAGCTAAGAATGGGAACAACGTGTGCGTCGTAGACATTGATGTGTATGCACCTAGCCTACATGCCTATTTCGGCGATATTGTCCAGAATAGAATCAAGAATACAATCAATGATTATATTGTTGGTGGTTGCGGAGTGGATGACTTGTTGGTCGAAGTTACGCCGATATCCCAGTTTTCGGACAAGGGTTCTTTGAGTGGAAAGATTATGGGTTGTTTTTCGAGTCCAAAAAGAGAAGATATTCTAAAGATAGAAGGAGTTAAGGAAGATAAGAACAGAATGAATATGCTAAAGAGATTCATTAACTTTAGAGAAGAGTTGATCGAAAAAAATGATATTGATTATATTATCATGGATTCAAGTCCTGGAATTAGGTTTTGGGCAATAAACGCTTTGGCATTATCGGATATTGTGTTCCTAACTCTAAAAATGGGAGATATGGATATCGGAGGGACAAAAATGATCGCTAATGAAATATTGGCTCAATTCAAGGAACAAGGAAATACTAAATATTATCTTCTCCTTAACAGAATAGCAGGTTACTGTATACCGTACTTACAAATTGGCGAGTCTCACGCCGGTCATTCTCAAGAAAATTTTACGACGTTAACGCCAGTAGCAGATGATTTTGTAAAGAAACTGACGTTGGATACAGGCATCGATGTTATGACTTCTATTCCATGTTATTGTGATATTCAATTTGCACAGAAGGAATTTCTAACAGTACTTGGATTTCCGGACCACCCTTTCTCACAACAAATAAACAATTTAAAATCACTGATTGAAAATTAGAAACAATTGATTTGTTTTAGTCTCCATGTTATCACAAATGCCCTCCCAATAACGACTAAAAAGCAAATTTTTTTTATGTTTTTGTTTTAGAAAGTTTTTCATCTTCCCGTTTGAGGCTCTTGCGGTTTCAGTCTTTTATAATGATTGTACGCATCCCATATTTGCCAGACCCAGTAAAGAATTCCTATTAACCAAATGAAAGGTACGGGAATAATCCACGAAACAACAATCCAAATGACTATTCCTATAATTAGAATGGCAATCCCTCTTTTCACAAATCCTAAATATATATGACCAAGACCGGAAAGTATCGCAGCAAGTATGATCGTTATAACTAGACTTTTTGCCAACTCTTATTCTTCGCTATAACTCCTTAATAGGACTTGCTAATGAGTAAAAAATCTAGCAATAAACAATGTTCTCAGAATATTAGAATAATACAATAATTTGTGGGTAAAATTTAAAAATGATTAACGTCGGATCTTTATAAAATAAACTGAATTTTTCGTTGAAATATAAATATAGATAGGTTAATCCTGATTGATATAATATCAAAAATGGCTATTCCGGGACTTTCAGAAATCACAGATGGGGAAGAAAGCGTATCACCTACTTTGCTTCTTCTGTCAGGTCCGCCGGGAATAGGGAAGAGAGACTATTGTAGAGAATTTCTTGACGAAGGACTAGCAACCCAAAAAAGATGTATTTTTATTTCTTCTAAAATTACAGATAAAGAAAAAATTGAATTACTTAATGTGAAGAACAATAAATCCAAATCTCTGTTTGTAAATCCGGTTCTCCTATACGAGACTCCCAATGAAAAATCCTTACAAGAGACTTTGACGAAAATAACTTCATACATTTCCGATATCCGAACCAGTGAATCGCGTGATATGGATACACATCCCAGTGGGACTCCGATTGAAAACAATGGCAATTTCATTTACTTTGTCATGGATTCATTAAATCATTTTTGTGACATTTTTGAGGTAAGCGCAATCAAGAGATTTTTGGCACGTTTAGTTCTTCAGTTGAAGAGAAGTAAAACCATTGGAATCTTTACTATTGACTCACCAATTTCATCGGAATATCAATCGATTATCTCATTTTGTGATGGAATAATGGAAATGAAATTTGAAGAGTCAAATGACGCCCTAATTAGGAAGATTAGATTACTTTCTATTGCAGGTCATGCTATGACAAAACCAACTTGGATTCAATTCAGTATTGATAAAAATGGAAGATTCACGTTTGCAGATGATCTAACCAAATGCACATTAGATGGGAGAGTAATTCAGCATCCCCCGGTTTATTACCTAGACCTACCATTCCATTCAGAAGATTGCGCGATAACATATAGAAAATTTATGTCTGTATTTAAGGATCTTGATCCAAAATATGAAGTTTTGAACTATAATTTTTGCTTTATTGACATCGTAGGATTGTCAAATCCGGAGTTGGCAGTTCACAGACAGAAGGAGAAAATTGTAAGGCTTAACGAATTTATCAGTTCCTGTAATTCATTTAGGAAGATCTCTGACGAACTGAAGATAATTCTCCCTGCTGGAGACGGCATGGCAATAGGTTATGAGAACAATCCTGAATTGCCGTACAAACTTAGCGTAGAGTTACATGGATTTCTACACAAATATAACAAACGAATGGCTCATGACAACCAAATCAAAGTTAGAATCGGATTAAGCTCTGGACCAGTCTTTACTGTCTATGATATATCAAATAGACTTAACGTTTGGGGTCCGGGAATAATAATGGCTAGAAGAGTCATGGACCTGGGTGATAGCTGGCACATCCTCATTACAGAAAACTTTGCTATGCAGCTAATACCTCTTTATGAAGAATACAGGAATAATATCAAGCTAATAGGATCATATGAAATCAAGCATGGCGAAAAATTAAACGTCTACTCCGCATATTCTGGTGACTATGGAAACCCCGAATTGCCAGAAAAATTCAAAAAAATCTATACTCAGCAATAATTGGTTTAATCACGGAATTTCGTCAATTTCGCATGGTTCGGAGGGTTCTGATAAAGATTTCTTTAAATTATCCATTAAAGTGCTTATGAATGAATCGTCAATTAGTGGTTAAGAATGAAGCATAATAAGAAAAAGGACAATATTACGAAAAAAGACAAACCTCTCAATTCGAGGAAGGAGAGGGATGACCGAAGCTACTTTGCTGTAACTCGCAAGAGAAGGAATAGGAATTTAATGATTATAGTACCTGCCGTAATAGTGCTTCTCGGGATAATGGCTTATGCAGTAAGTGAGTTTTCTAGCAATCGGCAACCGTCCGGTCAAAACTTGGGCGAGCTTGGTTCTGAACACGTACATGCAGCATTTGCAGTAAAGATTAATGGTGAAAAATGGGATTTCAGTCAAGAAAAATACCAGGTGAGATCCCAGTACATGCATGTCGAGAACAATGATGGAAATACATTACACAGACATGCGACCGGCGTTCCAGTTGGGGAGTTCTTTAACAGCGTAGGTATGAATATCACTGACAACTGCTTTACTCTTGAAAACAAAACAAGCTATTGCAGTAACGGGAATTCAAATCTAGAATTTTATGTTAATGGAAATAAAACAAACTCGATTG
>JAICQW010000098.1 GCA_025937665.1 Nitrososphaeraceae archaeon
CAACAACATTTCGATCGCGTATTGCAAGGGATACATAAATGGCGATCTTAATGAGTACAACATAATCGTAAATGATGACAATATCTTTATCTTGGATTGGCCCCAGGCTGTTAGAGTCGATACATTTAATTCTGATATAGTGCTGACAAGAGATGTAAAAAATATTCTCAAATTCTTCTCAAAGAAATTTAATGTTGAAGAAGATTTACATACAATAATTAATAAAATAAAACGAAATGCATCATAAGACTGGGGGCTGCATGAAAAGAAAGCTTACATTTTAAATGATCTTGATTTGTCGGTTTTTTCCCAAGTAAAGTCAGGATCATTCCTTCCAAAATGTCCATACGCTGCGGTCTTCTTATAAATTGGTCGTTTAAGGCGTAACGTATCAATTATCCCTTGAGGCGTAGTATCAAAAATCTCTCGAACTTGTGATTCAATTTTCTCTTCATCAATTTTTCCTGTGTTGAAAGTGTCGACCATGATTGAAACAGGATCCGCTACTCCTATAGCATATGCAAGTTGAACTTCACATTTTGAAGCCAAACCTGATGCAACAATATTCTTTGCAATATATCTTGCCATGTAACATGCAGATCTATCTACCTTAGAAGGGTCTTTTCCCGAAAAAGCACCTCCCCCATGTCTGCCCATACCACCATAAGTATCGGCAATTATCTTTCTCCCAGTTAGTCCGGTGTCGCCTACAGGACCCCCTATAACAAACCTGCCAGTCGGATTTACCAGAAATTTTGTTGAATTATTAATCAAATCTTCGCAAACTGGTTTTATGACCTTTGAAATAACCTCTTCTCTAACTTGAGATGTTGAGATGTCTTCAGTATGTTGGGTGGAAACAACCACAGTATCAATATTCTTTGGAACTGAATCCTCATAGATAACAGAGACCTGAGATTTCCCGTCTGGGCCCATCCAATCCAGAGTTTTTTCTTTCCTGACTGTCGCCAGCTTCATAGTTAGTTTATGTGCCAAAGTTATCGGCAATGGCATAAGTTCAGAGGTTTCATTTGTTGCAAATCCGAACATTAGGCCTTGATCACCTGCTCCTTGTACCCCATTCTCATTCTTAGAAACACCCATAGAAATATCAGGGCTTTGTTCATGGATTGCAGTTAAAACGGAACAACTGTTTCCATCAAATCCATGTTTCAATCCATCGTAACCTATATTCTTCAAAGTCTTTCTAACAACATCTTGAGCATCAATTCTTGCATTGGAAGTTACTTCTCCGGCTACAAACACAATTCCGGTAGTAGTCATAGCTTCTACTGCCACTCTTGAATCTGGATCCTGGGAAATTATTTCATCAAGTATCGAATCAGAAACCTGGTCACAAATCTTATCGGGATGACCTTCGGTGACACTTTCAGAAGTAAAAAGATAGCGTCTTGCCATTTTTGGTTACGACAAATCCCAAGAATGTCTCTTTTTTTAGAGATCCTTTTCTATTTTAATGAATAACACATTGTTTCCGCGAATAACTACTTTCCCATAATTTGCAACAGGATTTGCACCATTAAATTCTTCCGCGTCCAACAAAATTAAATTCATATATGAATCTACATTATTCATTCGGCCTCTGTACTCCAACTCGTTTTTAAGTCTGACAGATACTTTCATATTCAATGAACGCTGTAAAATTGTTAACGGCCTTTTTGGTTGCTGTGGAGATGATGACATATTAGGTTTTCACTTTTGTTTTCAAAAAATAAGATCGACAATAAAAAGTTTCTCATGGGATCTCCTTCTTTCTATTTAAATAATTATAGAGTTTAATTGTATGGCCATTATCACGACAGGGTCAGCATCAATTGATGGTATACTTGGAGGGGGAATTAGAACGGGGTTGATTACAAACATTTTATCTGATTCCAGAGATGCACGTTCAGGTTTATGCTACTCTTTATGTGTGAACGCCGCAATACACTATAAAGACTCGTCGATAATTTTTGGAGATACACAAGGAGTTTTCAGACCAGAGAAAATTCTTTCATATATCAAGAAAGATCAAGATTTAGACTCTATACTTCATCAAATCAGAAGTATTAGGTTAATGTCAACCAATGTCCAAATGGTTCTTGTGAATTATGCATTAAATCTGCATCCTGTCCTCATAATTATTGATAATTTTAGTTATTTGTTTTTGAACGAAAAGAAGAAGACGGTATCTATACAGTTTCGACTTAGAAAACATTTACATGATCTGGCCCTCTACGCAATGGAAAACGACATTGCTATTGTACTTACTAATTCAATTTCTTCAAAAAGACAAAACAAGAAACCAGAAGATATTTTTGAAAAAAGAATACTTTCATTCAGTGATCTACTGAATAATATTATATCAAATCTTACCCATGTGTCTTTGGAATTAAAGATAGTAAAGCTTAACGAACCACGATACTCAGCCGGACTATTGAAACCCTTGGCATCAACAAAATCCCACTTTATGGTAAGATCTGATGGCTTGTATGATTGTTGATAGTTAAACCAACAATAAACACGAATTTCAATGGAAACAACAAAGACTCTATGAATTCTAAATAATTATTCTTATACCAGAATACTCTAAGGACTAAGTTAATAAAAAATTACATTTCTTATTTTAATAATTATATTGTAATATAAAAAATTGTATAAATAATAAATAAAATTTACAAATTTTCGTGCTAAATTTACAACGGCAGAAACATTTATTAAGATTTTTCCAAGTAAATACATAAAAAGATGCTAATGGAGAACTTCCATATCTTTTTCCATCGATAGGAAGCACGACTCCATTCCATCTTCACGGAAGGTCAAAATCTATATTCAAGAATTTTTATGATTGGTAGGTGGATAAACTAGAAAAATTAATAGAGATGCAAAGAAATCTCGCCTCTGTTTTAGCATCGTCACGATATCCCTCAAAGGCCGAAGAAAGAATTTCACTTCTTTGCACAGCAATTACACACGAAGCTATAGAACTTCAAAGATTAACAAATTGGAAATGGTGGAAGAAGCCTACGGAGTTTGACTCCGAAGAGGCAAAGGAAGAGTTGATAGATATTTGGCATTTTGTACTCCAGGCAACCATCGAATTAGACATGACGGCCGATGATGTGGTAAAGTATTATTTAAAAAAGAACGAGATAAACAAGAAAAGGAAAAAAATGAATTATTGAATTATTTCATCTACGCAAGATCTTATGCGATCCAACTCCGTTTCTTCAATCAAGTTATGTACAGTAATTCTGTCTCTAAATATTTCCACTTCTTTATAGGACGAACGTAATTGAGGTCTTGGGCTTTTTGATTCGATGATTATTCCTTCCTTTGTCATTCCATTCTTAGAGAGGGCAATTAATGAATCACCAGCTCTGTGGCCGCGGCTATCCTTGCCACATATGATCAAGTGTTCAAGCTTCTTATGTACGATGCAATAGTTGATGATATTATCAATTCCTTTATTCTCTGATAGCAATCTACCAACTATCGTCAAGTTGTTCATCAATTTAGTATCATTTGAAATTTCTGTTAACAATCTGATGCTGGATAGGGTACATATTGCAATTCTACTTCCTTTACCTACAAAGTGCTCATGTTTGATAGGGAGCAAGTATTTGCATATTTCACCAATGCAATTTTCCATTTTTTCGTAAATCATAATCAAATCACTGTCCTGAATTTTAGTTCAAAATCCCCAACTAACCTTGGTATTAGAAATTACTTCTATAAATGGTGCTTCACCTTGTTTCCATGGATCTTTTTTTACCCAGTCAAATTTTTCACGAAACCTGTTGTACAGAATTTCAAATTTTCTACCTTTATGAATAAATGAGGTTGTTCCTCGTATGACTACTGCCGTATTTCTGTTATTTTCGCTTGTGTCAACAACTAGGGATATTCTGTTGTTTTTTTTCAGATTATTATACTTCAAGGTATTGTAGTCTGTAGCAAAGTAGAATTTTCCTTTATCAAAAATATATGAGACAGGAGTCACATGTGGCAGATCGTTGCTGCATGTCGCGATTCTACAAATTTCATTTGAGCAAAGAAATTTGATTTCAACCTCTGTAAAGGTCACCTCGTTCATATTTAATAACCAAAGTACATCAAATTTATTATTTTTTTGGAGCCTGATAATTGGAATCTTTTGGAACAAAAGCAATTTAACAGGAAATCAATTTGAATAATGTCTAAGTAGCCCGATGATAACATGTTCCATAGTGGTGATTATGAATGGATAAAAAAAGCTCATCACAAGATGGAATTGTCATAGTATATACTGGCAATGGGAAAGGTAAGACCACAGCATCACTTGGCATAGCGTTAAGAGCTATAGGTCATGGACTCAAAGTTTGTATGGTTCAATTCATCAAGGGGGAATGGCATTATGGCGAGCTTAATAGTATAAAGAAATTAGAACCCGATTTTGAATTAATAGTTGCAGGTAAGGGTTTCATCGGCATTATTGATGATGACCATGCTTTTGAGGAACATGTAAGGGCAGCAAAGACTGCACTAAGCATCGTAGAGCAAAAAATTTCAGTTGGTACTTTTGATATTGTTATCTTAGATGAAATAAACTATGCAGTTAATCTTGGAGTGATAAAGGTAGAAGATGTCATGAAAATTGTTCAAAATCGCCCCAAAAATCTATCGCTAATTCTAACTGGAAATCATGCTTGTGAAGAAATAATTTCGTTGGCAGACCTAGTTACTGAAATGAAAGAAATAAAGCATCCTTACAAAAAGGGGATAAAAGCCAAAAAAGGCATTGACTTTTGAAAAAAATCATATTATAAGCAAACTTAAAGTATAGTAACAAGGTGCGTATTTTCTACATGGTCACCGATATCAAACAACTTCCTGAGGCAGGAGAATTAGTGATTGCAACGATAAAGGAAGTGACAGGTCATGGTGCTTACGTGGCTTTAGACGAATATCAAGATATTACAGCGTTTCTACATGTCTCTGAAATTGCAACGGGGTGGATTAGGAACATCGAGAGATATGTTAGACCAAAACAAAAAACCGTTCTTAAAGTTATTAGAGTAGACAAGTCAAGGGTAGAGGTAGATCTTTCTTTAAAACAGGTCTCACGGGAAGAACGTAAATCTAAGCTCATTGAAGTAAAGAAGAGTGAAAAGGCTTCTGCCTTTATGCATATGATTAAAACTAAAACTAGTATGAGCGACGAAAAGGTAAAGGAATTGCAAGATGTAGTCTTGCAAAAATTTGATTATCTATATGACATGTTTGAGGCGGTAGCATTTAAGGGGATTGACTCTATAAAATCGCTTGAAATCTCTGAGGAAGTAAGATCTGCAATAGCAGAGGAAAGTAAGAAGATCCAGATTCCCAGTGTAGAGATTCGAGGCGTTATAGAACTCAACATTAATGAACCCCATG
This sequence comes from Nitrososphaeraceae archaeon, assembly GCA_025937665.1. Lineage (GTDB taxonomy): Archaea > Thermoproteota > Nitrososphaeria > Nitrososphaerales > Nitrososphaeraceae > TA-21. The sequence continues at coordinate 5,416 of JAICQW010000098.1, forward strand.
GAGTCGAGATGATAAAAAGTGTTCTTTCCTCGGCAGAACAGGACAAGAATAATACATCAATTGAGATTTCGTACATTGCTGCTCCGCGGTATCGCATAATTGCAAAGGCAGAAAATTACAAGATCGCTGAAAAGATATTGAACAATGCTGTTGAGAAGATTTCAACCTCCGTAGGTAAGAAGGTAGGATTGTTTAATTTTGTTAGAGAAGACTCTAAAAAGAATAAACGATGAGCTCATTATGAAACATATGTTACGAAAGTGTGGACATTGCAAGATCTACACTCTTGATGAAAAATGCACAAATTGCAATAATCCAACTCTTGATCCCCACCCCCCAAAATTTTCTATGGATGATAAATACGTAAGGTACAGAGTAAGAGAAAAGCACGAGTCGTAAAAAAAAGTTAAAAATTACCTCTCAAATAATTAGAAAATTTTGGATCTTCAAGGAAGATCTGAGGAAGTATTGATGTCGTCGCTTGTATTGCCAGAACTCAGGTTAGCACTTTGATTATTCAGTACACTACTTGCAGCATCTATTACCTGTTCAAGTGAAGATGAAGACGAGTTTCCATTACTAGCAGCATCCAGAACTTGCTGCAAAGATGTGGATTGACCTCCACTGATTGCCTGAATAACCTGGTCGACAGCTTGAGATGTTGTGTCAGAGCTATTCGTTACATTCAAAACATAAGGAATAGCCGTCGTATTAGAGCCAGTAACATTTCCAGTTTGTGCCATATTGGAATTCAAAGTATCACTAGTACCATTCGAGTTATTGATTAAAGTCTGCGCATATGCACTGGTGTTTAATAGTGCATTTTCGGAAACGCAAATGCAAATCAACGCAAACACAAACATAGTACCATATGCAACAGTCATCTTATCTAGGTTCATGGAGTATTCAACGACTCTCTATATTATATGAATTTCGAAACAATATGAAATTACATTTGAGATGTCCAATAATCAATTTAACCCCGATAGTCTAGAATCATTCCCAGATCTTTTCTCCAAATGTTATTTTCTTGTTAAGCAGAAAATTACTCATCGACGCAATAGTGACGGCCAACATCAAGGAGATAGCATAGTGAATATGCCAGTGCTCGAAGAATA
>JAICQW010000216.1 GCA_025937665.1 Nitrososphaeraceae archaeon
CCTTTTGACTGATCGCTCCCTTTAGAGAAATTCTATTCATAATAAAATTCAAGTGATTGGGTCACCATTCCACACAGATTTTAATCCTTTTTGTCATGATGGAAATATAAATGGTTTCACTTGTGAGGCCATCATTAGTTGTGATTCCAATATCGAGTAATCTTCTATTCAATTATGCCGAAATGGGTTATTCAGTGATACCTAACTGGGAATCGCCATTAGAACTTGTCTTATTGCGCCTTCAAAGACAGAGTAGGGTTGAGCACCTTCAATTTTTAAGGGGGGCTTTCCTTCAGCGATAAGGATGAATGTGGGAGTGCTTGTTAAGCCTATACTACGTGCTAGATTATCATTTGTAGTTACTAAACTTTCATATTTTTTTGAATCAAGACATGCCGAAAATTTGTTTATATCAGTAACACCTGCATATACTGCAAATTGAGTTAAACTATTCTTTGATACCCAATCAGTGTTCTCTCCTTTTGAATTTCGATATACCTCGTCATGATATGGCCAATATTTCCCCTGTTCTGCGGCACAATAAGACCCGATGGCTGCAAGAGTCGATGCCTTGTCTATTGGCCGGTCATTAATGACGAAATCTTTAAACATGAAGTTAATCATTCCTGTGTTAACATAATTATTGACAATTAGATCTTTTGTATCTCTATGAAACCTTGCACAATATTGACATTGATAGTCGCCAAATTCTAGTAAGGTTACATTCGATTTAGCCGTTCCCAATGCAGATGCGTTTTGAACGATCGGCTGCAATAGCATGCTTATTTGCTGTTCAGGCTCTTCTTGGTTTTGGGGCATAGTGTTTTGTCCCAGGCTCAAAAATGCAGTTATCGAACCTCCAATTAATACTACACCAAATACCACGGCCCACATCAGAGATTTTTTTTTGATTTTCTTGGAATTTGATTTCTTGACCTTTCGCTTCAATATTTTATTCTTGATTTCAGTAGCATAAAAACCATAGTAAACGAGTGGTATATGCCTAAATCGAGAACAACATTGCCATAGCTAATTTTGCGCTGCATTAATTGCATCCCAGCATTTCCTACATAGCTGTCCATCAACTTTCCATTTAGGTTTTGGATTATACCTTATGAAGCCAATTTTTTTTCCACATTTCACACAAAAGTCTATTTTTGTTTGATAATCTTGTTCTTTTTTGTCATAGCATTTTTCGCATAGGAAAATATCATTTTCCATACGCCACTGCCACCTTGCTTTCTTTTTTTTGTCTTCGTCAATAATATTATGACAGATAAAGCATTGGTTTTGTTTTTTAATTAGTAGTTCTTCTTCTTCTTGCTGTTTAACAAAAAATTCCTTTGTTGTTTTCATATGACAATCACTACAGAGATAGCCCGTAATATTCCAAGATTTTTCGGGTTTATATTTAAATTTAATATCCCTGTTGCATAAAGTACATGTCTGAGATTTCCTAAACTGCAAACATTAATTTTTCAAGTATCTTGTAAAAAAATGTATCTTTACATTTATGCATTAATTCATTTTGCACTGGACTGGAGTTTATTTGGTTAATCACTAAATGATATGACTTGCTTCTTTCCATATTTTGTGAATAATTCATCGTAGATGTTTAAATTTGCTGAGCGCAAGTTACCATTATCGTCATACATCTTCACAAAATTTGCTCGCATTACAATATTGCCTTTTGAATCAAAGAATCTAACGCTATATCCATTCATTCCACTCTCTCTAATTTCTGTTACAAATTTTGCAGTTTTCACATTGTCTAGATTCAAATGTATATGCCATGATTTTTCTTCCTTACCTATAGTCATCCATTTGTCTTTTATACGAACCGGCAATCCTCTCTCAGGTCTAACTTCACAAATCCCACTTCCACTGTTTACTGACAACATTATGTCGTCAATGTCCAGTAAATCGGAAACCAGTTCATAGATGAGATTGTGGGACATGCATGAACACTATCTAACTAGTTCAATAAAAATATGAGGTAGGAATATTGTTTAAAACAAAATTGTACCATAGATAAAAATTTAATGAATTTGTGAATTTTGTATTTCCCGGTTCTTAAAATATCGTAGTTTAGGTCTAAATTCATTGCTTAGGTTATCGACGCAAGAAACTATCAAAAACTCTTATCATACTTATCGTAAAGTCTCTGGTCTCTCAAAAAATACCAATTTAATAAAAATCAAATTTTTCTGCAATTAGACACGCCTGTAAAATTGAATGCCGTTACGGTAAACTGGAAGAATCTGTAAACTGGAAGAATCTGAAGAAATTCATAAAATCAGAAAAAAACAGACAATGAAATACAGACTTTATTTAAGTCACTGATGGGCCCGGATTGGTAAGGGCTGCAATAAAAGATGGACCCATCAGGGATTCGTAGTACAGATTTATGTAGTATTCTATATTCAACAAATTATAAAAAAGTTAAAGCCTAACTGCAAGGCAATGTCGTTACTTTTTCAAAGTTTACGAGATATAATTTAATCCGATCCTAACGAGGGGTGTTAAATAACAGAGATAATGTTTTTTATATGATAATCTTGATTACCCTTCTGATACATATTGTCTGAGAAGCTTTCCGAAAGAAAATTGCCAAGTGAGTACGAATGGCAGGTAACAGAGAAAGTCAGGGAAACACATGATACCTATACTTACACTTTAACACCTATATCTGCCTCGCAAAGATTCAATTTTGGTATAGGTCAATTTGTAACTTTGAGTGTAATGCTCAAGAGACCCATAGCCTCAGGAGGTTTTGAGGAGAGTGTGGTTAATCGAGCATATTCAATTGCATCGTCACCTACGAGAGACTTGATCGAACTTACAATCAAGGAAGAAAAGCCGTATGGTTATATTAATCCAGTTACTAAAAAATCAGACGCCTTTGCCGCCTATTTTAATCAGCAGGTAAAGACCGGAGATAAAATCAAATTGAAACTAAATCCATCTAAAGAACATTTCTTGTCGAAAGTAGATGCCGGAATTGAGAAGAACATAGCCTATTGGTCTGGCGCAAACGGAGCACAATCTGCAAGATGCCTGATTCAGTATATGGAGGA
>JAICQW010000116.1 GCA_025937665.1 Nitrososphaeraceae archaeon
AAGTATTATATCACGGGTCTTTGACGAGTACTTTTATGGTCCGCAATTGTTTAAAAAACAGCACGGTACAAATTCAAAATATTATTCTGGAAGCCCACTCATTGAAAATGACATACTTTTAGTTACAAATTCGACTCTCAAGAAAATATCGAATATGTTTGATATGAGAACAGGAATTGTTTCGGGAAGAAGTAGAATAGCTGCAGAATATTCGCTGAAATCAGTCTTTAAGTTTTTTGACATGAAAGGATCAGTTTACTTGGAGGATGAAAAAAGAGAGATGGGCAAACCAGACCCTTCGGCTTTAATAAAATCAATAAATAGCTTTGGAGTCAGCAATGCTTTTTATGTTGGAGATTCCGCAGAGGATTTGTTCATGGTACAGAGAGCAAGGAAAATATCCAATCTGGACATTAAATTAATTGGAGTATGTGCCTCTAATGCAAGATCAAATCAAATAAGGAGCCTGTTTACAAGTAATGGAACTTCATTAATAGTCAAAAACATAAATGAATTACCGAACATATTAAATAAAGTTAAGACACAATTTTAGATACTAATTGTCAGATACTGATAAGTTTAGGACTGCATCGCTGAGCAGGAGTACATCTGAAACAGCAATAAAACTAAATGTTAATCTTGACGGCGAGGGTAAAGCACAGATATCAAGTGGTTTGAAATTTCTAGATCACCTGATAACAACCTTTAGCAAATACAGCCTGGTCGATATAGAAGCTGATGTCAAATCTCATGATTCGATTTTACATCATTTGATAGAAGACATTGCTATCTGTATGGGTCAGAGTTTGGATAAGGCATTAGGAGAGAGGGCCAGAATTATGCGATTTGGATATGCTATTGTGCCTATGGATGATTCAAGGAGTAATGCGGCAATTGATCTAGTCAAGCGACAATACTCAAAGTTTGAATTAAAGTTAGATAGAAATGAAGTGGAAGGTATTGCAAAGGAGGATATTGAACACTTTTTTAGATCTCTACTTCAGAATCTCGTTGCCTGTACGCACATACAAGTAGAATATGGAGAAGATGATCACCACAAATTAGAATCTGCCATGAAGAGTTTTGCTATTGCATTTAGAAATGCTGCAGCAATTGATCAGAGGAGAAAGGGCCTTCCTAGTACCAAAGACATGATGTAAATGACAAAAATAGCTATTTTTGATTTCGGAGCAGGTAATCTATTTAATTTGCACCAATCCCTCCTTGGTAATGGCGCGCATTCAGTAGATATCATTAGGTCTCTTAGGCAACTGGGGAACTATGATGGACTAGTTTTACCAGGAGTAGGTAACTTTGATAGCGCCATTAGTTCTATGCAAAAGGATTCAGGATTATTGAATGCTGCTGTAGATAAGGGCATGCCAATACTGGGGATTTGTCTTGGCCTTGAAATGTTGTTTGATAAAAGCGAGGAAGGAATCTTGGAGGGTCTGAAAGTATTAGATGGTGACGTTTTGATGCTTCCAAGAATGAAGGTCAAAGTACCTCATATAGGATGGAATAATCTAAGAATTGTTAAAACTGGAAGTAACCTTTTGAAAGGTATTCCGCAAGATTCCTGGGTGTATTTTGTTCATTCGTATCATATTGAGCCCCAAGATGATAAGCTCATTGCAGCAGTAACTGAATATGGTTCGAAATTGCCTGTTGTAATAGAACGTTCAAATCTTTTTGGTACTCAATTCCACCCTGAAAAATCAGGAAAAATTGGAGCCCAAATTATGAAAAATTTTGTAAATATTTGTGAAAAAAACTAATGAAGGTATTAGCAGCAATTGACATAATGAATGGGGAAGTAGTCAGGTTAACCAAAGGGGACCAATCCACCAAAAAAGTGTATAGCAAAGACCCAGTTCAGGTTGCAAAGAAATGGGAAAAAGATGGCGCTGATATGTTGCACATTGTTGATCTTGATGCTGCATTTGGTAGTGCCACGAATAATCTTTCAATAATCTCTGACATTCTACATGCCGTGAATATTCGAGTTCAGATTGGTGGCGGTATTCGCGATGCTGATACTTTTGAAAGGATTGCCAAAATGGGATTCTCAAGAATTGTAGTCGGAACTATGGCTTATCGAAATGAAAATGAATTGCGTTCACTGAGCAAGAACTATAGTGACATGATTGTCATTTCGCTTGATGAAATAAATGGAAAGGTAATGATTGAAGGGTGGAAATCTTCTTCAGACTATACTGTTGTCGATGCGATAAGCAAGTTCAATAAGTTTGGAATTTGCAATTTTCTCTTGACTAGCATAATCAAGGATGGAACTCTTTCTGGTCCAGATATTGTTACTTTAAATAGCATTAATACAGATCGAAAGTCAAAGATAATTGCTAGTGGTGGAATTTCTAACTTGCTAGATGTGTTAAGGGTTCGGGCTATCGGATGTGATAGTGTGATTCTGGGAAAGGCATTATATGAAGAAAGGTTGGAAATAAAAAAGGTGAAAGCAATAGCCTAATGCCTCTATCAAAGAGAGTCATTCCATGTCTTGATGTAGATAATGGTAGAGTGGTCAAAGGAATCAAGTTTCGAGGAGTAAAGGACGCAGGCGACCCAGTGGAACTGGCTAAAACATACTGTGACCAGGGAGCCGACGAACTTGTCTTCCTTGATATAACCGCTTCAAAACAAGACCGCGAGATTATGAAAAGCATGGTTAGAAAAGTAGCCAGCGTAATAGACATTCCTTTCACAGTGGGAGGAGGGATAAAGACGCTTTCAGATGCAAGAGAGATTCTCCTCAATGGTGCTGATAAAGTCTCAATTAACACTGCAACAGTCAAAACCCCTAAATTGGTAACTGATCTTATGAAGATATTCGGCAGACAATGTGTTGTAGTTGCCATCGATGTAAAGAGAAATTATGAGGTTGATGAAAAAAATGAAAAACAAACGATAATGCATGGTCCTGAAAGGGATTTTTATTTTGAAGTAATGATATACGGTGGATCCAAAGGAACAGGAATTGATGCCATCCAATGGGCAAAAAAAGTAGAAGAACTTGGTGCTGGCGAAATACTCTTGACAAGTATAGATGCAGATGGTACCAAAAACGGTTATGATATTGAATTGACTAATGCGATATGTAATAGTGTAAGAATACCTGTTATTGCATCAGGTGGTTGTGGCTCCTCAGATCACATGGTTGAAGCATTTAAGAAAACTGATGTGGATGCAGTACTGGCAGCTTCCATATTTCATTATGACAAGTTAACACTTGATAAGGTAAAAAGATATCTGGCTGAAAAGGGAATTCAAACCAGATTATAGAAATAGAATAAACTAATTAAGCTAAATCAAATCTAATCGAATTCTGTTTATAATTAGAGTAACAGAAAAGGTAATAAAATTTTAGGGATCAACGCAATGTGAGTGCAAAAATGAATATCCCGGCTATCATTTCTGCAGTCAAAAAGTAATCCTTGATTTTCTTTATCCTGCTAGCACTTACTTTCCTGATTCCTCTGATAAAATGTTGATCGCGTATAGTAACAAGAGCATACAACCTAGTAAGCGCCATCAAGAAACTTACTCCAAGATATACTGGAAGTATCAAAAAGTCTTTTGGAGTGCGTCTTAAATGTGGAAAAATTTTGATAGTCCTGCCGACTAACCATAAAATAACTATAGAGATGGCCAATCCCCATTGATTTTCAATAATTGAAAGTGTGAGAAATATCGGACCCAGTAATAGTGTAAAGACTGAAATAAAACGGTCTATCATGGAAAACGCAAGGTAGGGACATTTCCATACCCATCCACTCCATAAGCTTTGGAAATCAGAATTATGACTGTTCCTTGCCCATCTAATTCGTTGTCTGATAAACTGGTCAAAACCTGGCGCAGCAGAGGAATATATTACTGCAGAACTCTGATAATAGGTCTTCCAACCTTCCTGTTGAACGAGTCTAGTAAAACACTTGTCTTCACCTGATTCCTTTTTTCTGCCAAGGATATTTTCATTTAGAAAGAAATTCATCTTTGGTACTAGAATTTCCCTTCGATACAATGCAGTCTTACCGCTCAAACATGACAGAGCTTTTCCACCTGCGGTTTGTGCTGGCATATCATAATAGTTTCGCATATCCCAAAAGATATCAGTCATCTTTTGCCAGATTGTTCTTGTTTCAATGGGGTGATATCTGGGAGTAACTCCTCCAATTTTTGGATCAACTTGAAACGGTCGTAGGGCATTTTCCAAAAAATTTGAATCCCACATAGTATCGCTATCTGTTAGCGCAAGAATACTGCCTTTTGACGCGGATATCCCATCGGCTAAGGCGGCCCTCTTACCAGGTTTTGAAGTCACTATCAGCTTTAGATTACTCTTACCTTGTTGAAATTCCTTAAATTCAGCTATGCATTCTGGATCCGACTTGTCGATTATTGCAATTATTTCTGCAGGCTTATTTTTCCACCATGATTCCAAAGATCTCTTAAAAATTTTCTTGTCTTCTTTGTACACGGGTATGATTACTGACACAGTAAACTGCTCTGTGGCATTTGAAGCAGCTTTTGTTGACCTTGGCGTTATTGGAGAATAGAGGGTCGCGACTATTTTTTTAATTAACCAAGTAGTCCATCTCCAAGTGCCTATAATACCCAGCGGGATAATAAGCCAATAATTGTACAACGAACTAGGAATGAAATTTCTAAAAATGTAATCTTTCAGGCCATTAAACTGGTAAATGACATCATTAATGTCAAACCAAATTGGTGAAATAAGCAGGGAGACCGCAAAAGCAACAAGTAGCAGGTCAAAAATAATGTTTCCAAAAATACCGCTATGCTTTTGAAGCGATTGGTCCCTGTAAGTTTTCACTATTTATTTTCCATTTCCAGATTATTTATTATTAACTTTTACTGTGAAATAGAAGTTAATGATGTAAAATGGTTAGTGTTAATTCTTACTATATTTCTTACCCGAAAATGAAAAGGAATTATATAAATATGATTAATTATAATGCCCCTATAATAAAGAGGGATTTTGCACGAGTAAAATAAGCATTATTGGTTCTGGTGTAGTAGGAAGTGCAACGGGTCAGGGATTTCATAAGCTAGGTCATGAGGTAATTTTTTATGACATTTCAAAGGATAGGCTTAGAACTTTAAAGAATAATGGATACAAGGTTGCCGACAATCTGAGTGATGCAATGTCACAAACAGATATTTCATTTGTATGTGTTAATACTCCAACTCATAATTCCCAGCAAGACCTTTCACAAATACTTTCTGTGCTATATCAACTTGCAAACTATCTGAATTCAACCGATAAACGTCATATGCTGGTGTTCAGGAGCACAATGTTGCCTGGTACCATGCGCAGTGTAGTGTTAAACTATCTCGAGAAGAACTGTATTAAAAAGAGAGGAGTCGACTATGAAGTTGCCTACAATCCAGAGTTTCTGAGACAGATTTCTGCGTTGGAAGATTTCTTCAAGCCAGACAGAGCAATAATTGGAGATGAGGGCAGTAGTGAATTGTCAAATTTGCTAGTCGATATATACAAACCTTTGACAAAAAATATCATCACCACCTCATTTGAAGCCGCAGAGCTCATCAAGTATGCATCAAATTGCTTTTTGTCATTAAAGATTTCATTCTTTAATGAAATAGGATTGATTTGCAAACATTTGGGAATAGACGACAAGGTTGTGAGTTTGGGCGTATCGTTGGATAAAAGAATTGGCAAATATGGTACTGAATTTGGAAGACCATTTGATG
>JAICQW010000101.1 GCA_025937665.1 Nitrososphaeraceae archaeon
CCACTTCAGAATCAATCTCTACCTTCCCTAGCGGAGTTTCCCAAGAACCTTTATCCATTAGTGCTACTGCGCTACCTAAACCATAATGATTGGGGCCAAGAATTAGAGCCGATTCAAATTTAGACGAAGACAAATCATAGTATCCATGTGCAGCTACTGCCCCTGAATACATATATCCTGCATGGGGACTGACCATACCGTATATTCTTTCATTATTACTTGATGGTGGTAAATTCCCAGGTCCGAAATTTGGGTCTCTAAATAGTGATTCAATGTCTTCCCTCAGTTCATTTGGGTTTTTTGGATAAAAAATTCCAGAAACAGCAGGTTCTCTTAAATACGAATTCAAGATATCTCTTCGACCAATTTGGTCTCAAAGTCGTCAATTGATATCTTCATTTCGTTATCAGATTTTATTTTGCCCTGTTTCTTCAATACTTCCCTCGTAAGTAACCAGTACACTGTTGCAAGTGCTTTTCTTCCTCTATTATTAGCAGGGATGACTAGATCTACATTGGAGGTAACATTATCACTATTTGCAATTGCAATGACTGGGACACCTGCTCTAGTTGCTTCTAGAACAGCTTGTTGATCAGCCTGAGGATCTGTTACAATAACTACTTGAGGCTCCATATAACTTGCTAGTGATGGATTTGTAAATGTACCCGGCATGAACCGTCCTATGATTCCTGAGGCTCCTGTCGATTCACAAAATTTCTGTACAGGAGTTTTACCATATTCTCTTGCAGACGTAACTATAATTTTAGCAATATCAGACCTTCCAATAAACTTGGCAGCCACATCAATCCGCGTGAGTGTCTTGCTAATGTCTAGAATATAGAGACCTTCTGGATTTGCACGAACAATAAACGGTGACATAAATTTTGTTTTTACGGGGGTGCCAACACGTATTCCCGTTGATAGTATCATTTTTTCAAGATTGTCATTTTCAATATCCTCTTCTCCCGTTTCGGTGTACGCCTGGCTATCAGAATCTTCAGATGTTTGATTCTCTATTTCATCTAGAGAATCTTTGGCGTTTTCTTCTTGGTTTGCACTTGACATTCTAAGTGAATGACAAATCAATCATGCCTTTTATTAAATCATACTCTGAAAGTCTTAAAAGTTCGTTTAATTTGGACACTCGTTCTCCGCCGACAACGCCTGTTTTTATCATTTTAGAAGCCGTTGCTATGGCTATATGTGAAATATGTGCATCTATTGATTCTCCAGATCTATGCGAAGTGATTATTCCAATGTTATTCTCGGCACAGGTATTTGCAAAATCCAAAGCATCATGTAAAGTACCAGCTTGATTGACTTTCAAAATGGCTGCATTACAAGCTCCGTACTTGAGTGCTTCGTTTACCCTTTCGCTACTTGTAACAAGCATATCGTCGCCAGTAATGAAACAATTTTTGTTTCTTTTTGTAAGGCTTGCCATACTCTCAAAATCGTCTTCGTTAACCGGATCCTCAGCGTAAATCAAATGATAATTCTTTATTAAATCTTGAACAAAATTTATCTGCTCTTCGGTACTTCTGACGAGCCCCTGTCTTGAATAATCATAAATCTTTCTCTCAGGGTCCCATAATGAAGAACTTGCAAAATCAATACCCAATGCAATATCCTTGCCCAATCTCATACCGGCATTTTCCACAGCTTGTGCTACTATAGAAACTGCCTCGTCATTATTCACATTCGGAGCCCAAGCACCCTCATCGCCTCTGCCATAAGTGAAATTTTTGTCTTTTTTTTCCAAGAGCATTCTTACATCTTTATGTACCTTGAAATTAGTTTCTAAAGCCTCGCTAATGGTCTTGGATCCAATCGGACAGACAAGAACTTCTTGAATGTCCGGCGTACCAGGTCCCGCATGAGAACCACCTCCAAGGATATTTCCCAGGGGGTAAGGGAATCTATATGGTCCGTGGTGTTTCAACATTGCAAAGAGAGGAACTTCCATTGAAAGAGAAGCAGACGCTGCCGAAGCAATACTCAATCCATAAGCTACAGATCCACCAATTCCACTATAGTTTTTAGAATTATCTATTTCCCTGAGGATTTGGTTTATAGCTTTTGAATCTGAGGCATCAACTCCAATGAATTTGGCCCTGTTTATTTCAAATCTCTGCAGTGTCAACTCTGGGTTATTATCAACAAAACTTGGTACTTCGTGACTTCCAACACTAGCACCAGAAGGAGCACAAGCCCTACCAAGAAATTTACTATCTGTAATTACATCGATTTCTATGGATTTGGAACCTCTGCTGTTATAAACAATTCTTCCACTCAACGATGAAATTAAGGGCATATTTGCTTCAGATTTAATCTATTTCTGATTCAATTTCTGACATTCGTCTACGTAATGCTTCGTAATATGGTATTACTTGATATATTGTTTCAACAGTAGAGACAAACATTCTCCTACAGCAATACCTCTTGATATTAAGCGAGTCCATAACTTCTGCAGGATCCTCTCCAGCCTTTACCCTGTTAGAGTATTCACCGTACTTGTTAGCTATCAAATTCCCACAGGTAAAGCATCTTATGGGTATAAGCATTGATTTTTTATCCTCAGGTGGCTTATAAAAACCAATATTTGCTGCTCCTGTGTTTATATAGCAAATATTCAAATTAGTGATTTTTGAACCGCTAAATCTATGCGGGAGTCGCCCAGCTTGGTCAACGGCGTAAGACTGAGGCTCTTATCCCTTAGGGGTTCGTGGGTTCAAATCCCATCTCCCGCACTCTAAATATCATCTAGGAAAATTTCTTTAGTATTTTATAATACGGTGATGTCTTGTGTTTCTCAATACATTTTTCACAAAGCGATGTATGTCCGTATTTGACATGACACTTGCAATCACATAGGTCAGTATTTACCAACACCCATCTGATTTCCAAATTTATGTTATTTAAATAATTTCAATGAAGCGAACTAACAATACGAAAATTTTTTATCAATTACTCTGTAGTGGTATGTTAATGGACATTGATTCTTCCATGAACAGAAAACAAGATCTTTATACTTTACTGAAATCGCAACACGAAGCCGAAGTTAAGGAAATGAATCATTACATGACAGTCTTGAGCAGAATGAATAATGGTATTATAAAGAATTATGTGCACAAATTACTTGACGACGGCTTGCGACACATTGAATATATTTCTACATTGATGTCATCTATTGAAGGTGCAAGTAGCAGTTTGAATCTAACTAAACAGGGTATTGTCAAGTCAATTGATGAAGAAAAGGAATCCAGAGATCTGCTGCTAAAATGCGTCTCACTTGCTGATGATGTAGAGACAAAATCCCTGTTGAAAAGCATAATTGTGGATGAAGAACATCATATCAAGATATTGGAACACATTGAAGAATTAGTATCTTCATCTGGTAAATGAGATTTTTTGATTTATATTATAAACCCCAATTCCTCAATTAATGTATGTCACAGTCAAAACTAATCCGCTTAATTATACAAAATTATGTAGAAACTTCGAAATGCTTTCACATTATTAGTAAAGATGGTATTACTACTGATCAATTTGCAATAGATCATTCTGATCCGCTATTTGTCAACTCTTCAATTAGTATTCGACAATTACGTTTACAGGTTCCTTCAATAGCAAGAACTGTGAGCATAGCAAGAAATCTTGATTACTATCAAAACAAGATATGTCATGAAATACCGTCTATTCCTGATATAGAGCAGATCAAACCGATTCTACAAAAGTTGCGCATTATAATAATCGCCCTGTTTCTAAAACTGAATAAACTAATGGTAGAAAAAAGCATGAACATTGCTTTGGAATATGATAGATATTTAGTAGATTGGAACAAATATTCCGAGCAAATTTTGATGACTACATCTACTATTTTGATTGGTTATCAACAAGGTAGGCCAAATGAAAAAACTCTTGATACTATAGGAGAGACTTTGGATTATCTTGATATTTCAATGTCCTTAATCGATGAAAAAATGTCATACCTGTATTAAATCAGTTAACTTTAATATCAAATGCTTCAAGTACTTGATTACTATGCCCCTGTGGCTTGACTTTGCTGAATATTCTTACTATCTTCCCGTCTTCATCTACTAGAAATGTAGTTCTATTAACACCCATATACTCTTTACCCATGAATTTTTTCAATCCATAAGTACCATATTTTTTTGATACCACATTGTTTATGTCAGAAGCCAAATGATAGGGTATTTTCATTTTTTCTTTAAATTTCTCATGTGACTCTTGAGTATCAGGACTTACCCCGATTATCTCAATTCCTTCTCGCTTAAATTTATCATAGTCAGCTGTAAATTCTGCAGCTTCGGTTGTACATCCTGTCGTAAAATCTCGCGGATAAAAATACACTACAACTTTTCTTTTCCTAAAATCAGATAATTTCGTTTCTTTATTCCCATTCATAAATGTAAAATCAGGCGCTACTCTTCCTATTGCTAAAGTCTTTGTATCAGATTTTTCTTCATTAATCAAATCTTTCTACGTCATGCTTTTTTCTAAACAGGATAATAAAAGCATTGATGATGATTTGATTCTCGAACATGTGAAATAAAAACTAATATAACTTTCAACTGAATTTAAAAGTCAAACAGTAGAGCGTTAAGTGATTTTATGACTAAATACGATATCGTGGTTGTAGGTGGTGGACCAGCAGGTCTTTCGGCCGCGTATACTGCAGCTAGAAAAAGTGCTAAAACCATTGTCTTAGAAAAAGATGATTCTATTGCACAGAACATTAGAACCAGTGGTGTATCTTGGATTGATGATATGAAACGACTAGAAATTCCAGAAAAATGTTACAATGCCATAAAAAATTTCAGGATAGTCTCTCCATCAAAGGATATACTGCTTAGGGGAAAAACCGCAAAGTCATGCGTCCTAGATGTTCGATCCACTTACCAATATTTGGCAACACTAGCGGCGAAAGCTGGAGCTGAAATATCAGTCAGGAGTGAAGTTCAATCCGTTAAATATGGTTCCAACAAAGTAAGCGGTATAATCTGCAATACTCCAAGGGGAAAGATGGAAATCGATTCAAGACTTGTAATAGATGCCAGTGGTTTTACTAGCATAGTGGCAAGAAGATCGGGTCTTGTGAAAAATTGGACGAGGTATGGTATAGGTGCTGAGTACGAATGTTACTGTGATGATGTAGATCCAGAAACATGGACCCTGATGGTTGGCCAAAAATATTCAGATGCAGGATATGCATGGATTTTTCCCATTTCCAGGCAACGCGTGAGAATAGGAACTGGCGTGGGTCGACCTGAATCTGTCGCGGATCCAATTAGAAAATTAAACTCCATAATGGAAGGTAAATTCAAGCCGTTAGAAGAACTTGGAAATATTCAGCCAATTGAATTTCACTATGGATTCATACCAAATGAAGGATCACGCAGCTCATCCATTTACGATGGACTAATACTAGTAGGGGATTCTGCCGGTCAAGCAAATCCGCTAGTTCTTGAGGGAATAAGATTTGCAATAGAATTTGGACGCGTGGCCGGTGATGTGGGAGCTGACTCCATATCGAAGGGTTGTACCAGGGAATCACTAGAACAATATGAAAAATTTTGGAAAGATCGTGTTAGTTCCAAAATAAAATCATCACTTAAGGTTCAATCAAGATGGTTGCAGATGAATGATGATTCTTGGGACAGGGAAGTTGAAATTATTGAACAAATGACAGTCGAAGATTTTCTTGATTTCATTAAGGCTCAACTCACTACGAGCAAGTTAATGAAATTGGTTCTTACCCATCCACATGCCACAGCAAAGCAGTTGTTTAGGTTAATTTTGGATAGATAAACCTGAAGCAAGATTTTTATATGATTCAGAAAACAGCAAGTTTAGCCTTGGCTGGAGATACCGTTACCCAGTTTTCACCTATCATGTACATGCTTGGCTTTGGGTTACTCGCCTCTGTTCCAGTTTTGTTTTTGTCAAAATTGGTTTCACCAAGACGTAGATATAATCCTGTAAAGTTCTTGCCAATGGAATGTGGCCAGATGCCTTCCGGTGAAGGACGATCTCACTTCATGATGCAGTATTATTCTTATATTCTCATGTTTGTTGTTTTTGATGTGATGTCCATATTCCTCTATGCATGGGGCGCATCACTTTTTTCTATTTCACGCTCAGCAACACTTCCAATAATAGGATTCCTGGCGATAATGTTTTCTGCCATGGGTTATGCACTTTATCTTTCTGGGAGGAAAGGCATTTGGTAGATTTTCAAGATGTATCTCTAAGAAGTAAGTATGATGTAATCAACTTGGAGGCTCAGATTCAGTATTGATAAAAG
>JAICQW010000251.1 GCA_025937665.1 Nitrososphaeraceae archaeon
GGTGTATGATCTTGTCAGGAAATCCCAACAACAGGGACTCGAATGTGTAGAACAAGGAGTTGAATGTGGAAAAGTTGACACCGCTTGTCGCAATTTAATTTCAAAAAACGGGTATGGCGATAATTTTATTCATTCTACAGGTCACGGAGTTGGCTTGGAAGTTCATGAACAGCCATGGATACGTCCAAACGAATCAAAGAAATTATCAGAAGGTATGGTTGTAACTGTTGAACCCGGGGTTTACATAAATTCAAAGTTTGGGGTCAGGATTGAAGATACAATTTTGGTTAATGAAAAAAGCAATACTAATGTAACTCTGACCAACTTTTCAAAAGAGTTACTAAATTTGTAGCAAATACTAATTAATTAACGAATATCGAGCTTTTTGCAAACAATCTCTACTAGTTGACTTGCTATCTCTTGCTTCGAGCGAAGTGGAATATGGATTATTTTCCTTTCTTTATCTATTATGTAGACTTCATTTGTATCAGATCCAAAATCACATCCTTTTCTCGATACATCATTGGCTACTATTAGGTTACCATTACACTCATCAAGTTTTTTGAATGCTTTTTTTATTAATTGTTCTTTTGAAATTCCATATTCAGCTTTGAACGCTACCAAAAAAATATTCTTATCAAATTGTTTTATTTTATCGACAATTTTTGGGGTTGGAACAAGTTTTATAGTTTTAGTCCCATTGCGAGTGTCTAACTTATTAGGTATCTTCCTGTTACTATGTGATATAGAAAAATCAGCTACTGCGGCAGCATGAAAAATAACATGTTGTTTTTCATCCAAGATTTTATCTTTCAGAGTTTTTAACATTTCCTCAGTGGTCTTGATTTTTATATTTTCCATTCTTGGATCATCTGGGATATTCAAGGACCCGTGACCATAAACAAAAGTTACGTTGAAACCTTCATCCAGACATTGTTGTGCAATATTCATTCCCATTTTCCCAGAACTCAAGTTGGTTAAGATTCTGATTGAATCAATATATTCAACAGTCGAGCCAGCTGTTACCAAGACATTTATTTTAGACTTCATTCTTGTCTTGGGTGTTCCAATTTTATTCATTACATATTGTACCACCTTATCGGCAGAGATTACTTTTGCTTTATCCTCTGTAATTGAGGGTTCTAAAATAGATACGCCTAATGACTTTAGTTTTTGGATATTTTCCATGATGATGATATTTTCATACATGGCCTCATGCATTGCTGGAGCTATTACAATAGGTATTCCTGATCCAAAAGCAACACTCAATACAGTTGTTACTGGATTATCTTCAATCCCATTTGCAAATTTCCCCAAAGTATTTGCTGTGCATGGATACACGATTATAATATCTGATCTGCCGTAATTGGCAAGAGCAATATGTTCCAAGTCTGAGGTTAGTTCAGAAACAGTTTTGTTTCCAGTGGCCCAATTCATCATTTCCTCAGTTAGTAATTTGGATTTGGTCGACTTCGACATTACTGGAAAGACTTCCGCACCATGACGCATCAGTGTCCTGCTGAGGTCTATTGCCTTGTAGGCAGCTACACTGGCCGTAATACATAGCACAATTTTCTTTCCTTTCAGAATATTGCTTTGCGAACCAATAATTTCCTTTGAAATATGTTTCTTATTTTGAGAATTCTCGATTGAATTATTCATATCAAGCCCTTTTTAGCATTCTTTCCAATTTTGCCAATTCTTCTTCCGTCATGTGATACATGTGTTCTTCCTGAGGAAACTTTCCGGATTTAACCTCAGTTTCGTATGCCTTTATTGCATTAAATGTTTGTTCTGATAAATTGAGATATCTTTTCACAAACTTGGGTTCAAAATCTTTATACAACCCCAGCATATCATGAATTACAAGTACTTGTCCATCTACGTGAGGACCACACCCAATCCCAATAGTGGGAATATTCACGCTTTGTGTAATCATTGACGCTACTTCGCTGGTAACTTTTTCAAGAACAATACTAAAAACTCCCGCTTCTTCTAAAGCCTTGGCTTCGTTTAATAGTTTAAGTGCATCTTCTGCTGTTTTCCCTTGTGAAATATATCCGTGATGTAGTGGAGTAGTTTGGGGTTTCAATCCTATATGTCCCATTACTGGAATGCCCAAGTCAGTCAAATTTTCGATAATATTGACAATTTCCAATCCGCCTTCAAGCTTGACGGCGTCGCAACCACATCTTAAGAATTTTAATGCGTTTTTCGTTGAAACTGACTTTCCCACTTGATAAGATCCAAATGGCATGTCAGCAACCACAACTTGTCTTGTTATCGCATTTACTACCCCTTTGCAAAATGTCAACATTTCGGCCATCCCTATTTTTCTTGTCGAATTATATCCCATCATGACAGTTGCGGCACTGTCACCTATCAAGACCATGTCTAAATCAGTCTCATTACATATGCGAGATAAGCAATAATCATACGAAGTCAACATGGTTATTTTCTCTTTATTTTTTTTCTTACTCAGAATTTCAGAAATTGTAATCTTCGATTTTTTTTGTAGGGAC
>JAICQW010000280.1 GCA_025937665.1 Nitrososphaeraceae archaeon
CACAGCACAAAATATGACTGGCGGAAATATGACTGGCGGAAATATGACTGGCGGCATGGAAGGCGGCGAAGGCGGCGGCATGGAAGGCGGCGAAGGCGGCGGCGAAGGCGGCGGCGAAGGCGGCTAAGGCATAGAATAAAGATACAACCTCTAAACTCATCTGTACTTTTTTATATTTTTTAATCAATCAGCCAGATCAATTAGAATATAGACCAATGAAAAACAATTTTAATTGTTCTATCTGTGTTTCATACTCGAATAAAGCTAGGTGTTTGAATGATTCACTAATAAAACAACGATGCTTGTGATCACTTAAATTTGGAGTCATATTGGAATGCCAAATTTCGCACAAATTATAAGAATGAAAATAACTTACAAAAACATTGCTGTTAAAAATAGAAATAAATGTTGTTATTAGAGAAACTATCAACTTCATATCTTTATAATTATAGTTAAGCGCTCAGAAATGCAAATTTCATTACAGCAAAAATTGAGACACACGCAATTTTTGAAAGTTTTACGACCTGAAACATCAATAAACACGAGTTATTATGCTTGAGGTTGAGAATAAATATTGTTGGTAAATACAATACATATATATTTCAATGACCAGAGAGGAGAGAAAAAACTAAGATACAAGAAGAGATTAATAAAGACAGTCAAGAGAAATCGCCTCAAAGAGAATAAAATTTTTCATTTCAAAAATATTTTAGAAGATAACATCAAGTCCCCTTAAGGAAATGGTAAAAGTATGCCAACGGATGATTCTGATTCTTTGTTTTCTGTATCTTCATTTAAATTCCCATTAAAGCAGTTTGACTCATTTTCACATTCGTCGCTATTTTCTTCATTATTACTTCCTTCTGCTTTTGGAGTAATTATTAATAAGTCATTAAACGAACCTTTTAAACCTATTATTTTGTCCTCTAGTGGTCCCTGACTAACAATCTCTTCTTGGTTAATGTTCTGAGCGTTTACTGTTCCTATGGCAGTAAATGTTACAGGCAATGCATTGATTATTGTCAAGATTGCTAATAACACAATTACAGAAAGGAACATTTATCATCATTCTTTTGTGTCATAAGTATATTTGACTTCAGTAATGTACTTCTGTATGTTGAGCATGATAATTTTCTATATTCAATTCTAATTACACAATCAAATGTCAGGTAATTACTTAATTCGATTTTATAGTGAAATGTTTAAGAGTGATACATCGGTATATGTTTCGCTTTTATTAAATTCTGATTTCGATATATGCAGTTTCCCGTTTTTGTATTTTTCTCATCAGTTCATAATGCAGGAGATCTTGATGAATATACTTACCTTATCTAGATACAATTGTCCCACGGTGTTAAAACATGGAACATAATTCATATGATAATAAAAAAAGAACTGATAATTCTCTCATTTTAGAAATTATACTGCAAGAAAAAATCAATTTATCTATAGGAATGTTTGAATTCGTTCTCACAGAAAAAATATGCATGGAATTTTATTATAGGTTAATCCACAATATGAAAGGTTATGAACAAGAAAATGCTTTCCAAATTAGTAAAGCCATTTGATGGTATTTTAGATATGGCTAGATATGGTTCAGAAAAAATTTCTAAACACAAGGCTAGTGCTTCAGTAAACGAACGATGTCTGAAGATAGTTTGGCTTCGAATGCATTTGCTGTTGAATAATATAATGCTGAAAGGATAGAAATTTTAAAACAAAATTAATATCAAACATTAAAGGATTGGTATAACGTGAAGAATGTAGTTATCTTTTCACATGATTCCGATTTAGATGGTATTTTTTCAGCTTCTATTGGACTAATAAGATATCCACAAGCACGTACTTACTTTATTGATTACGGAGCTGAAAATTTTAGGAAAATTGGCAAATTTATAGATTCTGATCATGAATTTTCTGATGACAAAGGGCTCATTATTATCTCTGACCTTGGTCTCAATGAGAATGTAACTGATACTTGTAAAAGTATATTTAACGAAGCCAAAGCAAAAGATTGGAAAATAATCTGGGTGGATCACCATCCGTGGTCTCAACACTCAGTTGATTCAATCAAACCGTTTGCCGAAATTGTATTGGATAACTCCGGCCATAAATGTGCTGCCGAATTAATGTATGAGACATTTTTGCCAGGACATCGCATAGCAGCA
>JAICQW010000115.1 GCA_025937665.1 Nitrososphaeraceae archaeon
ATATTATTCAAAAATCTTGGACACAGGTTTTACAGTATCAATGACACTTATGGGATGTCTTCAAGAGGAACTGACCCCACTATAGATGGCCTAAATGACCTAGCAGACTTGGTCGTGACTAATGGACTAGACTTTGGATTTGCATTTGACATGGATGCAGACAGGCTTGTAGTTGTAGATAAAAAAGGGAATAAACTTTCAACTGATCTTACACTTCTATTATGCATTGCAAGTACAATACAGCACGGTGCCAAAAAATTTGTAGTTAGCATAGATACAAGTAATGCCATCGCACACATGATTTCAAAACATGGTGGAACTTTGAGCCATTCAAAAGTTGGAGAAGCAAATGTTGTGAAACAATTAATAGAGATGAACGCAGATGCGGGTGGTGAAGGAAGTAGTGCTGGATTTATTATGCCAAAATTTAATATGTGTAGAGATGGCATATTGGCCAGTGCAATCATTTCATCATTAAGTCAAGACCTTTATGATGATTGTATAGACATTGCTTCAAATTACTCAACTATAAGAACAAAAGTACCCATAGAATCAAGTTTTCAGGAAACAGTCATTGAAAAATTTGAGGAAAAATTTAAGGAAAAATCTTGTCAGATAATAAAAATGGATGGCACAAAAATATTAATCGACGATAAATCATGGATCCTGATTAGATCCTCTAATACAGAACATGCAGTTAGAATTTCAGTTGAATCAACTCCAGATAAAGTTCTATCTATTTTTAACGACGCCAAGGAAAAGGTTCAATCTATTTATGAAGAGATTAAATGAAAGAGAAATTATAGATCTCTTTACTTCTTATATTGACGACCATTTACTAGATGAGGTAAAGAATGATGATGTAGTAATTTTTCCGCTCAGAAATGGTTTGCCAAAGAGAATGAATCAAACATCCAGTATGAACATTGTGTTAAAAAGCGACATGTTAGTTGAAAGTACAGATGTACCAAAGACCATGAAACCCTGGCAAATAGCAAGGAAGGCTATCTTGGCATGTGTGAGTGACTTTGCTTCCAAAGGCATAAGACCATATGCATGTCTCATTTCTATTGGAATACCAAGAAGCTATTCAAGAAAAAATATAGCCTCACTAGCAGCTGGATTTGCACGCGCATCAAAGGAATATAATGTACACATTTTGGGAGGTGACACCAACGAATCTAAAGAGTTGATCATAGACTGTAATATGATGGGTGTTACAACTTTACCGAATAGCAAAATTCCTATGAGAAAGGGGGCAATGGTTGGCGACTTAATAGTAACATCTGGAAAATTTGGATATACCTCTTCCGGCCTAAAAATTATTCTATCGCATTTAAGTGCTGAAAAAAAATTTAGAACAAAATCGATATCATCGGTAATACTTCCAAAACCGCAGGTGGAATTTGGATTTAAACTAGCTAAATATTTCTCATCCTCCATCGACTCTAGTGATGGTCTGTCCTCATCACTCTATGAGCTTTTCCAAAAAAGCAAAGTCGATTTTGTTATAGATAAGATTCCAATACCACAGGACTTGTCTCATTTCGCTAGTTCAAATTGCGTCAAAATCGATGAGCTGATTTTTTTTGGTGGAGAAGAATACGAAACAATCGCAACAGTTCCAAAACAACATTTTAAGAAATTAATGAAAGATGCCAGAAAATACAGAATCAAAGTGTATCATATCGGAAAGGTTGTAATGGGTAATGGAAATTTAATCTACGAATTAAATGGAATTCGAAAGACGGTTAGAAATAAGGGATTCATGCACTTTGCAAAATAATATTTCATAAAGAAAATAAACATCGAAAGACAAATATTTGATTATACCCTTCGTCCTCTACGTCCGCCTGGTTTCCTAGTAGTGTCATGAGGTATTGGAGTAACATCATCAATTCTACCTATCCTAAAACCAGCTCTAGCAAGAGCTCTTATAGCAGCCTGAGCACCAGGTCCAGGAATACGTGGTCCAACGCCACCTACTGCTCTTACTCTGATATGTAGTGCATTGATACCCTTGGTCTTTGCAATATCAGCTGCAGCAACGGCAGATTTCATTGCTGCATATGGAGAAGATTCATATCTATCAGCAGTTACATGCCTTCCACCAGAACTAAAAGCGATTGTTTCTGCACCACTAATGTCTGTAATATGAACCAGGGTATTATTATAACTACTAAAAATATGAGCTACACCCCACTTGTACTGTATTACTTCCTCAACTTCTGACATTAAATCGTAAATCTAAATTTTTTAAAGGGTGTTAAAAACCTATCCTACTTTCTGAGGTTAGACCGCATGCTTATGAGACGATAAATTCTAAAAAGTAAAGTCACAGGCTACGATAGTAAGTTTCATTTAGCACAACTTTAATGAACCGGGTAATCATGTAGATTATTAATGAAATGGTTCAATCGTGACAAATCTGACGACGAACCCAAATCCCTATCTTGCAAATATTGTGACATGAAATTTGAAGACAAAGAACGTTTGAAAAGACACACTAGGAAAGCCCACACCGAAAAAGGCGGCGACATGCCAAAATTCAATCCTTTCGGTACCTGAAATCCATATTGATAGGATAAAACATGTTTCCACTTCATGATGACAATCAGAGATTACATGGCAGACCATATGTAACCTATTTACTAATAGCCATAAATGCAATAATTTTTCTAGCAGAAGTAATAATTACAGCCAATTTTTCCGACAGAACATCAACAACTGCTCTATTGGAAAATTATGGTGCTATCCCATACAAAATACTTGGAGGAGATATATTTTCAGCTATCTCATCTATGTTTCTTCATGGCGGGATAGCACATCTAATCGGCAATATGCTATTTCTCTTCGTATTTGGAGATAATATTGAAGATAAGTTTGGCCGCATAAAATATGTTCTCATATACATTGGATGGGGTCTAGCTGCAGCACTTGCGCATAGTTTCTATGCAATGTCCACAGGTGCGGGAGATATTCCTGCAATTGGTGCTTCTGGAGCGGTTTCCGGAGTTTTGGGCGCATATTTAGTACTGTTTCCTAGAGCCAAGATCTTTACGATAATAGCTGCGTTTTTCATTACAACAGTAAGAATCCCAGCTATAGCGTACATTCCTTTCTGGTTTGTAATGCAAGTTATTCTCAGTCTGGTAAATCCTTTGGGTGGAGTGGCGTATGTAGCCCACATTGGTGGTTTTCTTGCAGGATTGTTAACCGGATATGTATTAAAAAACACAATAACAGGTTATGGCATGCCCACACCACAAATTCGATATTCGAGAAAGGATCATCAAAATGTCGCTAATATGCCTGATATGACTGTTCATACACAACCTGAGGTCATCAAAGGATCTAATTTCTATGAAATCATTGCCGAAATGCCAGGACTAGCAAGTCAATCAGAGATACAAGCTAGCTTTGATCCGAACAATCAGAGTGTAAGAGTATACACTACTGGTCCAAGAAAATATGATATAAACATAAGAATATCTGATATACAGGATGCTATTCTAAAAATTGATCAAGTCAGATATCTTAATGGAATAGTTAGGATTCGGATATCAAAACAATAATCCTTGTTATCATTCATGATTTCAATAAATTATTTCGAAACTTTATCAATAACTGATGAGTCATGAAGGCTTTTACTTAATTCCCTATATTTCTTATTGATAAAGTCCAAAGATTCTACTAGCTTCTTTGTTTTTCCGTATTTAAATCGGACCAGCTCTTTATGCCGCCAAAAATGCTTGGCATCTGCAACGTAAATCGTTGTAAAATAGTCAGGACCAATTAGATTATCTGGTAACTTGATATTATGAGGAAAAAGATATTCAACACCAAACCACTCATCTCCATCGGGATAATCATTACCCGTTATAATATCAAAATATAAGTGCAGTCTATCTTCCACGGTGAATCCTTCGTCTTTTATGAGGGGGTGTCTAACATTAGATTTATGGTAATCCATCTTTAACAATTCTACCTCAAAATATGATTTTATTATAGCACGCCTGAAAATTTCATTGGATTCCCGCAGATTCAAAGATAATATAATAACACACGATAACTATTTTATAATCTTTTTAGCAGAAGAATGAAAAATTTGTGTTGTCATCTAGGAATCTATTGAATATATGGATTCATCTACATAATTAATATAATAGCAAAAAATCCTTATCATCACTAAAGCGGGGGTCGCCTAGCCTGGTAGGGCGTGGGATTGCTAATCCCATGTTCGCAAGAACTCGTGGGTTCGAATCCCACTCCCCGCGCTTATCATAATTTAATATTCTTCATCGTCGGATGCTATGATTTATTTGAAATGCCATACTTTTCAAGGTAAACGAGGGAATCTAGAGGTACCCGATCCTTTCTTTTACCTGTTAATTTTCTTGCAGGATAACCAAATCCAATTACAGCAGAGATATTCAATTCATCTGGAACATCATAGTCTTTTCTGAAATTATCCTTATCGATTCCTGTAAATACTCCTGAGCCCACCGTAAAATTCCACGCTGCTAACTGCATGTTCTGTATTACCCTTCCCGCATCAATCAAATGAAAATGATATTTTGGATTTGTCAGAATTATTACTGCAAAATTACACCCGGCAACCCAATTTCCACTTGTACTGTCCTTTGCAAGATTGTTCAAGTTGTGTTCATCTTCAATAAGTATAAACCGCCAATGTTGTGTGTTAAGACCGGTGCCAGTTAATCTCGCGGCCTCCAATACTCTTTGTTTTATTTCAGCTGGAACTTCTTCTGGACTGAATTCTCGTATGTCAAGTTTGGTCTTTATGCAATCAAATGTATCCATGGCGTACACAATTACCTTAATGTATTAAAGCCTGTTATCGAAACTGTTTGTTTGGAGAAATGAAATATTGCTAATGAGTGAGATTTCAATAGGAAAAGAAAATTCAGGTTAGTTCGTGGAGATATCACAGAAGAGTAGTAGATGCAATAGTGAATGCTGCAAATTCGAATCTCTATCATGGTGGAGGAGTGGCAGCAGCTATCGTGGCAAAGGGCGGACGAATAATCCACGAAGAGAGTGACAAGATTGGATACCTTCCAACTGGTAACGTTGTAATTACAAATGCAGGAAAATTACCTTGCAAGGCGGTAATTCATGTAGTGGGACCAAGAAATGGTGAAGGAAAAGAGAATGAAAAACTAACACTGGCAATAAACAATATTCTAAAACTTGCTCAACAAAACAATTTCAAAAGCATATCTATTTCAGCTATTAGCGCAGGAATATTTGGATTCCCTAAACAAAAATGCGCAAAGATATTGGTTCAAGAATCTATCAACTTTGCTGAAAGGAAAGATTCCCATAACACCCTTCCAGAAATCATTGAGTTTTGTATTTTTGATGATGAAACATTTCAGCATTTTAAGAGAGAGTTTAATCATGCCAAGGACAGGAAAGAAAAATTATAACACTTGCATATGCCTTCAATTTCAAAGCATTGCCTCAAGCAGACATGAAACGAGAAAAGAACAAATCTTGAACTAATGAAAATAAAAGAAATGAGGGGGAAGAAAGGATTACTTTTGTTCCAACTCTTTAATCCTCTCCTTTATTCCTTGCACTTCCTTCTCAAGTCCATCACTGTATTCTTTCAGTAGAGCAATCCTCTCTTCTCTCGTCAGAAAGTTTATAACTTGATCAACACCTACTCCACAGCATCCGTATCCCATTAAATCACCTCCATATGTTTCATTATCGGTCATACGATATATAGTGAAAGGATGTATTTATATATATCGGACATCCAATATAATACATATGCGAGGAGTCGATGTCGATTGTTGTGATATGAGGTGACTGCTGGGATTTTTGATACTATTCTTACTTTCAAAAAAACCAATGCATGGTCAGGAGATAGCCAGTGAA